>JACIXD010000008.1 GCA_014360645.1 Actinomycetota bacterium
CCATGAGCAGGTGGTAGGTATAGGTCCTGTCTCCCCGGCGGTTGCGGATAGTCTGCACATACATATTAGCAACTTTATATCATAATCATACCTTGTTGTAAAGGTACTATATAATCGATGGCGCCTTTGTAATCTTAGCAACATGACCAGGCATGATTCAACCCCATATGGGGATTTACCTGGGCTTCTATGGATTGATTATATTCATGGCTCGGAAGTTCCGTTGAATCAAAGTTCGAGACTTCGATAACCGGAGGGAGGAGAAACTTCGATCACCGGAGGGAGGAGCCCCGGAGGGAGACGAGTCAGGACAATGATTAGAACGGTCTAGCGTTAGGTTTCTGCTGGAAAATGTCCCATGTCCGGGGCTGACCCCATTGTTGAAGCTCGGAGGGAGCGTACCAGGCGTCGGTCCTCATGGTCGAAGGTGCGCAGGAGCAGGAGGGCCGCCAGGTATATGAGGAGAAAGGCAACCACCATCTCCACGGGAGGCAGCACGTGGCGCAGGGGCAGCATGGACAGCACGGCGGTGGCGGAAGCGGCCAGCGGTTTCCAGAGGCGGAAGATGCGCGGACTGACTCCCAGGTGTTTCCAGGAGAAGAACGCGCTGCACGCGAACAGGCAGGCCTCGGCTACCAGGGTGCTCACCGCCGCCCCCATCAGTCCAAGCAGGGGCGCGAGGATGAGGCAGAGCCCGGTGTTGACGGCGGCGCAGAGGAGGATGGCGATCACGCTGAGGCGCTGCTTGTACTGCGAGTTGAGCAGGTCGATGAGGGGGATGTAGGCGAAGCTGAAGAGGGGTATGGCCGCCAGCGCCCACAACGCCGGCGCGGCCCCCGCGTATTCCCGGCCGTAAACGGCGGATATCACCTGGGGCGCGTAGATCACCAAGAGGCCCGAAAAAGGCAGGCTCAGGCAGGCGAGGTACTTCACCACCAGGCGGATGGCGGCGTGGTGCCGGCCGCCGGGCGACTTCCCCACCCTGGAGAGGAAGGGGAACACGGCGGTCATGCAGGTGGCGGGGATGATGGCCAGCATCCAGATCACGCGATACGCGGAACTGAAGAGCCCCGCTTCCTCGTTCCCCCTCAAAAGCGAGAGCAGCACGGTGTTGGAGTACCCGAATAAAAAGGTGAGCACCCCGATGACCCCGAAGGGTATGGCGCCCACTACCATCTTTTTCCAGAATGCCAGATCGAAGGTGAAGACGGGCTTGCCCAGTTTGCGGGTGAGGATGATGAAGTCCATAGCCATGGATACCGTGGCCCCCACCATCATGGCGAAGGCCACCCCCATGAGCCCGTAGCCGTTGAAGAGCAGGGCCGTGCCCACGCCGAAGGTGAGGAGGATGTCCACTACGTCCACCAGGGCCTGGTATTTCATGACCTCGAAGGCCTGGAAGATGGCGTCGAAGAAGCGCCGCATCCCGGTGAAGACCAGCAGGCTCAGCCCGATGAGGAAGAGGGGGAATCGTCCGTCGGGGCTCCTGGGCGCGAAGAGCAGGATGACTGCGACCAGCCCCGTGCTCGCCAGCCCCGCCAGCAACCTCAGCACCGATAGGTCGCCGATGTAGCGCGCCACGTCCTCGCGGTGGTTGGCGAGCTCGCGCACCACCATCTTGGGCAGGCCCATCTCGCCCACGATGACCAGGATGGAGGCCAGGGAGAGGGCGAAGGAGAAGGCGCCGAAGCCCTCCGTGCCCAGATGCCTGGCGATGAGGATGGTGAAAAGAGGCATGAGCACCGCGCGGAAGGTGCCCCCACCCACGATCAAGGCTATGTTCTTCGCTATCCTCTTCGCGTCGTCCAGAGCCGCCCCCGTACTACAACGTCCTGCCGTTCGCGTATCTCTCTCCGAGACGCGCACACCCGGTCAGTATGGGTGCGCCGTCTTATGATGTCAATCGGATGCATCAGGGCGGTGACTTTAGGTCCTCCCGGGTGCAGGGCGGCTGTCGACGGGCGCGACGGATGACCGCCCTGCCTCCGGGGCACCCTGAAGAGCTTTTTCAGCAAGATTCGGCACGGCTTGATGGTCAAATCCCCCATTACCCCACGTCTCCTCCACTTCCCTTGAGCAGTCTCGACCATGATAAGAGGTGAACCGGGCGCTGCTCGATAATCGAGCCCTGCTGGCGAGCAGGACGTTATCTCCGCCGTGGTCAGGCTTAAGTCATATTCGGCCCGGCTCGATACTCCAAACAGGGAAGCGTGGCGCGAAAAGGAGTGCGTATGCTCGCTCTGGTCATCATCCTCGTCGTGGTGGCGAACCTCCTCGTCGACCTCGTGTTTATCGCCTGGTGGGTCAGGCGCCTGCGGGCGGAGGCCGCGGAACGGTTGCGCGAGATCACCGAGGAGGGGAAGGAAAAGGTCTACAACGTCGAGGATTGCAATTACCTGGGGCGCCTGTCGAAGGGGTACCGGCAGTGGAGGGGAAACGGCCTCCTGGCCCTTACCGACCGAGGCCTGCGCTTCCGCCAGCTCATCCCCCAGACGGAGATCTTCATCCCACCAGACAGCATAACGGCGATCTCCGGGCCGCGCTCCTTCCTGGGAAAGAGCAAGTCCAGAGAGCTGCTGCGCGTGGATTTCACGGATGAGGCAGGCGCCGAAGACGCCTGCGCCTGGCTTCTTTCCTCCCCGGGGTGGTGGTTCGCCGCCCTGGAGGCGCTGCGCGCCGGAGAGGAACCTCCCGATGCCCCGTGGGAGGCCGGATCGGGAAGGCCGTCCTGACCGCTTCCCGACTTCCACCGCCGTTCCCGCCCCGCCGTCGCCGGGAGGACCTTTAGGAGCCCGGGTTTAAGGCGTTGATACTACCTGCAGTTTCCCGCCCCCTGTCTCATCGCACGAGGGGCAGGCACGGAGAACGATGGACGGATTCCGAAGGGGCATCCCGACGCCCCTTCGAGGCCCGCTTTTGCCGTGGCCGTCTTTGCGCCGGAGTCCGCGGCGGAATCCGTGCCGGCAGGAGCGGACAGACCGGTAAAGCTTCGTGACAGGGAGGAGCCTGCCGAGAGCCCCAGGCACCTGCTCCACGGAACTCGCCGGGGCAAGCCTGCAAGACGTCATGACGTGGAGGCTGTCCGCAAGGCTGCGCACCGCTTGCTTCCTTCGCGCACGCGATGCTACACGGCCTCCTTCTCGTAGTCGAAAAGGACGCAGGGAGGCACCGCGCTCCTCTCTCCGTCCTTGCCGTGGATGAGCTCGTCCTTGAGGGCCGACAGGAGTTGGGCCTGGCGGAAGGATTCCTTCTGCAGCCTCTCGATGGTCCTCCGGGTATGGAAATATAATTCGACGTCCTCGTCATGGCGCGGTACCGCTTTGGTCATGATGCCCAACGAGATGTTCGCCAGGCGGGCCATCAACAGGAGATCACAGAGGATCTTGCCGTTGGCCTCCTCCAGTTCCTGCAAAAAATACGAAGTCTTCAGGAATTCCCTGGTCATCTGCGTCCTCCATTTGAAAGGTGGCCGGGACCCCGGAGGGTCCCGGCTGTTCCGGTGAACTCGGGCGTGACCGTTGCCCGGGTATATGGGGGCGGCTCACTTGCTCTTGGAGACAACCTCTCCCGCCTTTTCCTTCTCCGCCTCCGTGGCAGCCGTGGCCACCGGGAAACCCCATATGCCCATCCAGTCGGTTCCCATCCAACTGCGCATCATCTCGACCTGCAGCTCCAGCCAGGTCTTGAACAACCTGGTGGGCGCATAGAGGCCGCCGTCGCCGCTGCTCGCCTGTTCCTCGAAGAGAGCGAGATTCTTATCGAGATACTTCTGCCAGGCCTCGCGGTTCCGCTCCAGGTTGGACATCCAGGAAGCGGTGATGGATTCCAGCTCGTTGCGCATCTTGCCGTTCTGCTCGAGGAGCATTTTCCAGAGCCTCTGTGCCTGGTCCTGGACCATATCGGCGGTCCCGAACGCGGCCTGGTAATACAGCCTCAGCCCGCCGATAACCGATTGCTGCATGATATCCAAATCCTGTCACCTCCTCATCTACCTGCCGGCCCCGGACACCGTGACGTCCCGCCCACGCGATTAAAGTCGTTTAATGCACCACTGCTTTCCCCTGGAGTGCTCGCACTGCCCCCTTAACCCTCGCCGATGTAATCGTATTCTTCACTGGATTAATCGTCGAAGTATATGTGGGGGTGTGTCGCATCCATGATGTCGATGACGCGAGCCTCCTCCGTCTCCATGAACTCGGGTTCGTGGTAACCCGGATGGCTCGAGAAGCTGTGGTTACAGCCTTTGCTTCCGTTGCTGCGTGAGTCTCCGTAAGGCTTCTCGCTCCCGGCGTCATCCATCCCGCGGTCCTCTAGATACTCCTCGTCCAATGCATTCACCTCCTCAATGGTGCCTCGTCGGGAAGCTTCCGATATCTATTGCAAGGGCGCCGAATTAAATGCGGGTTTATGGCAGGTAACGACTTGTTAACGTTTGCGTGTCATTTTCAACACGTTTAGCCACGCCCTTCCTCCTTGTTCGGTTGTTTCCATTACAGGTAGGAGGTTGTCTGTTGTCCCTCCAGGAGCCCAGACAGAATTCTTTACGCACCGGCGTCCCCCAGGCGCTCGGGGCCGGGTCGCCACCCTGCCAGGGCTCGTGCCCGCCCCGCCTCCGCCCCCAGGCGCTCGCGGACGACTCATTGAACTTACGTAAGCACAGTATGGCTAGTTCCGGGCCCCAGCCCGTTGAACCGCCGATCGATCCACCTTTACCGTAAAAGTGCCCTCCATGCCTTCTGCATGACTTGCGTCATGCGCCCGGAGGGTGCTTGGCCGCCGTCTGTTGAACAACCGATTATTACGAGGCGGGGCGCAAGAAAGCCCAGGCTTACGAGCACTTTCCCGTGAGGCTGGGTATGAGCACCTACGAGTACGAGCTCGTGAACGGCGTCTACACGCTGCTCGGCTACGATCCCGTGCGCGCTTGGAGCGATTTCAATTACGTGAAGGCGAACGCCACCGACTCGGCCTCCGCCGCCACCGCCATGTCCACTTCTGTCGAGACCAGGAAAGGCGCCATCGGGGTGGACATCAACAACAATCCCTTATACCTCGTAGCCCAGCGCGCCGAGGAGCTGGGGATGGCCACCGGGGTCGTCATCAGCGTGCAGTGGAGCCATGCCGCCCCGCCGGCTTCGTCGCCCACAACACCTCGCGGAACAACTATGCTCAGATCGCCAGGGAGATGATCGCGGGCAGCTCTACCGACGTCATCATGGGATGCGGCCATCCCTATTTTGATGATGACGGCAAGCCGGTATCTTCTCCCATCAGCTTCAAATACGTGGGCGAACAGGCGACGTGGGATGCGCTGGTCGCCGGCACGGCGGGCAGGGGTGGATGCCGGCCACAACGGGATAATGGATGATGCCTGGAAGTTGTTCCAGAACCGTTCCGAGTCCCAGGTCCTGGCGTCCGGCGCCACTCCCAAGCGCGTCTGCGGCACCGCCCAGGCACACGCCACGCTCCAGCAGGGCAGGAGCGGCGACAAGAATGCGGATCCCTACCGGGTGCCCTTGAACGAGAACGTGCCGACCCTTTCGGAGATGACCAGGGGAGCCCTCAACGTGCTCGACAACGACCGCGACGGGTTCTCCTCATGGTCGAGGGAGGCGCGGTCGATTGGGCCAGCCACCACAACCAGAGCGGTCGTATGATCGAGGAAGAGACGGAATTCAACGACGCGGTAGATGCAGTCATAGAGTGGGTGCATCGTAACGGCAACTGGGCCGAGACACTGCTGGTGGTGACGGGCGACCACGAGTGCGGCTATCTCTGCGGGCCTGGATCGGCCGCTGCGGGCAGGATGCAGCCCATCGTGAACAACGGGAGGGGCAACCTTCCGGGCATGGAGTGGTACAGCGACGAACACACCAATGCCCTCATACCTCTCTATGCCAAGGGCGTTGCCTCTATCCTTTTCTTCCGTTATGCCGACGGGTTCGGCCGCGTGCGCGGGCTTTTCATGGACAACACGGGGCAGGGGAAAGCCATCATGGAGATATTGCGCTGACTCCGACTGCCTCCCACACGGAGAAGGGGCCCCCTCGGGCTTCTCTGTCACGCGTTTCGCGGTGCAAGGTGCCCGGTGTTATATTAAGTGGGTGATGCGATGACGGCGAGCGAGAGATCCGGAAAAGGCCCGGCTTTGAAGAAGATACTCATCATCGAGGACGAGAGGCCCCTGGCGGAGGCGGTCGAGTTCAGCCTGGAGAAAGAGGGCTACGAGGTGGACATCGCCCTCGACGGCGAGAAGGGCTGGGCGATGTTCTCCGGGAGCGATTACGACCTCATACTCCTGGACCTCATGCTCCCGGGGCTTGACGGCATGGAGATATGCCGCCGCGTGAGAGGAGCGGGCTCCACGCCCGTGATCATGCTCACCGCCAAGGACGCCGACGTGGACAAGATCCTGGGATTGGAGATGGGCGCCGACGACTACATCACCAAGCCCTTCAACATGCGCGAGCTGGTGGCGCGCGTGCGCGCCGTGTTGCGGCGCGCGGCCGGGGAAGGCGTGGCCTCGACGTCCAGGACAAAACGCCTGGCGGCGGGAGACATCGTCCTGGACGCGGACAGGCACGAGGTCACCGTGGGGGGAAAGGTGGTGGAGATGCCCCTCATGGAGTACCGCCTGCTCGAGCTGTTCATGCGCAATCCCGGCAAGGCCCTGGGGCGCGAATACCTTCTTAACAAGGCATGGGAGGGCGATTTCTACGGTCAGACCAAGACCCTAGACGTGCACATCCGGCGCCTGCGCGAGAAGATCGAGGAGGACCCGGCCAATCCGCGACACATCATCACCGTGCGCGGGGTTGGCTACCGCTTCGAGGCGGGCGGAGCCGAGAGATGAAAAGAAGCCTCCGGCGCGTCCTCATCACCAGATACACCCTGATCACCGCGTTTCTTCTGGTCGCCGTAGCCCTGCTGGTAGTCATTCCCATCAGGTCCTTCACCCTGTCCCGCGAGGAAGACACCCTGAAGGAACAGGCGGAGCTCTTCGCGCGCATTTTCCAGCCCTACTTCGACCCGCTGGGCGACCTGGAGATGGAGGAAGAGGACTTCGACGCCTACCTGGAGAGCCTGGCCTCGGACCTGCCGGCACGGCTCACGGTCATCGACGCGTCGGGCAGAGTGCTTGGGGACTCCGATTTCCCCGCCGAGGAGATGGAGAACCACGCCGGCAGGCCCGAGGTGGCGTCGGCTCTGCAGGGCCGTACGGCTTCCGCCCGCCGGGAATCTCGGACCCTGAGGAGAGATTTCATATACGCCGCCGCCCCGGTGCGCGTAGAGGGGCGGGTCGTCGGGGTCACCCGCGTGGCATTGGAGGAGGAGGACGTCTCTCCGGCGGTCTTCGGGGTGTGGTGGATAATCCTGGCAGCTTTCGGAGCCCTCCTCATGGTGGTCGTGGCCGCCAGCCTGTGGACGGAGAGGTCACTGACCGGGGAGCTGGCGGCGATGCGGGAAGCCGCGTCGGGGTTGGCCTCCGGGGATTTGAGCCGCAGGGTAGCGGAACCCGGGATAGAGGAGTTCGATGCTCTGGCGAAGGACTTCAACGCCATGGCTGATCAGGTGCGGCGATGGATCGAGGAAGCGAGGAGCGAACGTGGCAGGTTGGAGGCGCTGATAGACAACATATCTGCGGGGATCATGGTGACGGACTCGGAGGCTCGCATCGCGATGCTCAACCATGCCGCCGAGGAGATCATGGGCCTGGGAGGGGTGGAGGTGGAGGGGCGGCGCGTGATCGAGGTCTTCTCCAGCCGCGAGCTCGACATCATCATCTCCAGGGCCGTCGAGGGAGAGGTCGTGGACGAGGAGATCGAGCTGCTCTACCCCCGGTGGGTGAATCTCCGCGTCAAGGCCAACCCCGTGAAGGGCTCGGATGAGAAGGTCGTCTCCACCGTGAGCGTCATCGAGGACGTCACCGAGCTCTCACGCTTGAACCGCATGCGCCAGGATTTCGTGGCCAACGTCTCCCATGAGCTGCGCACTCCGGTAGCCACCATAAGGGCCCTCGCCGATTCCCTGCAGGGGGGAGCGCTGGATGATCGGGAGAGGGCGGAGCGTTTCCTGCGCGACCTCGGGCACGAAGCGGCGAGGCTCTCACAACTCGTCGAGGACCTATTGACCCTGAGCAGGCTGGAGGCCAGGGAGACCTCGCTTCAGCTCGAGGAGTTCGAGCCGGTGGGGCTGGTGAGGGACTGCCTGGAGGACAAGGGCAAGATGGCCGAGAGGTTCGGGGTGAAGCTGGAGCTGGGGGAGGCGGGCGAGGAACTGGCGTTGGTGGCGGACCGCGGCCTTTTGAGGACCGCCATCAACAACCTCCTGGACAACGCCATAAAGTACAACCGGCCGGGGGGAAGGGTGAGGGTGGCCGTACGGGAAGGGGACGGCGCATCCGCCTTGATCGAGGTGGAGGACACGGGCATCGGCATCAAGAGGGAGGAGCTCCCGCGCGTTTTCGAGCGCTTTTACCGCGTGGACCGGGCGCGCTCGCGCGAGACGGGCGGCACGGGCTTGGGACTGTCCATCGTCAGGCACATCGTGGACCTGCACGGCGGCACGGTGGAGGTGAGGAGCGCGGAGGGCGAGGGCTCCACCTTCACCATCCGGCTTCCAAAATGGGGCCAGACCTTCGATGTTATTGCTCCAGGGCTTGAACATTAAGCCCGTGCATTCGAGGTCCGGTCTTGCGGCCGGAGCTGCTTGTGAGCAGAGAAAGACGGCGTAAGTCGCCGCCATCGAAGATCGAAGATGTGACCCCAAATATTTATCTTCCGTTAACCCACTTTTAATCGCGGTGGTTTTCAATGACATCGGTGCCGGGGACATTGGTTACCGGCACAGGACGGATAAGCAAGGAAAAGAACGGAAGGTAGAAAGGAGGTGAGAGAAATGATCCAGGAGGAGATCTTGCTGACCGATCTGGTCTCGGAATGCCTGGAGAGCAAACGTGACAGAGCCCACGCAAAGGGAGTGACGCTGGTCGCGGAAAATGGAGAAGATGACTTCGCCTGCCGTGCCGACCGAGGACTCTTGAGGTCCGCGTTGAACAACATGATCGAGGCAGCCATGTTCTACAGCCACGCGGGGAGCGCCGTGAAGGTCTCCTGGGGCCGCGATGACACGCGCGAGCACATCCGCGTGAGCTGCGAAAGGGGAACGATACCCTTCGAGGAACTGCGCACCACACGCGACCTCTTCTGCCGCCCGATATCGCTGGACATGGCGGAGATAGAGGGACTCCGGGAGCCGCTGGGGTATTTCTCGGTGATAAAAGACCTTGCCGACCTCCACGGAGGCGCGGTAGGAGTCCGTAATGCCGACGAAGACGGTGTGGTCATCACTCTTTACCTGCCCCGGCGGGAGCGCGGAGCAGCCTGATGAGGCAGTGACGGATGAAGGCGCGGTTTAAGGGCTCGGCCAGGGATCGCTCTTAAAACCCGTTGCCCCTGTCCTCGGGGTTTTCCTCCAGATAGAGCTCTCTTTCCTCGGCCATGAGTCTCTGCATGATGGCCTTCTCTCTCCGCTTGACCTCTTCCCTTACCTGTGCGGCCGTTTCTCTCGTGGCATTCCCATCACCTTTAGCCATAGCCTTCCTCCTTGTTTGGTTGCTTTCCTTACAAGAGGAAGGCTACCTATTGTTCCTCTAGCGGTCCAGACACAAATTCTTATAAGCTACCAGGCTTATTAATTGCTCTGCTTCTTGTCCAGAGCGCATGAACTTTTCCAGAGAGACAATCGTTTATGCGCTGCCAACCCCCGACCCCTATTCGCAATCCACGTGAGCACGTCCCCATCGAAGATCGTAGATCAGATCCCGATTAACCCATTGTTAACCGTTTCGTTCACTAGATTTAAACCGCGAGATACCCGCTTTTAATCCCCAATGCATGGAATCGACGTTGTGAGAATGCAACATGCCCAGATGTTAAGGTGCCGGGCTGGCGGGTCTCGGAACGCGAGGCGTTCCCATGCGCGCTCGAGATCGGGGCGCTCCACCCCGGAGGCGCATGGGGGCTTGGGGACGGTGAGATTTATGTTCCCCGCCGATGTCCGCCACGCCATAGGCGCCTGGGGGCTTGGCATAAAGAGGGCGGCCTTCCGTTGAGCGGCGAGAGCCGTCTGGGAAGAAAGCCGGTTGGTCGGGTGAATGAGGGAGAGTGAAAGGAAAAGGAGGAAAGGAATGATGAGGAAGAAAACGGGCGCGATGCTGGTATTCTTGCCTGTTCTCGCGCTGGTCCTGGCCCTCGCCGCGGCTGGCTGTGGCAACAAGGGCGAGGAGAAACCCGCGGAGCCGGAGAAGCCGAAGCTATCGGGCAGCCTGAAGCTCTCGGGCTCCACCACCGTGCTCCCGCTGGCCCAGGAGGCGGCGGAGATGTTCATGGACGAGAACCCGGAGGTGAACGTCAACGTGCAGGGCGGAGGCTCCAGCGTGGGCATCTCCAACGTGGCCGAGGGCGTGATGGACATCGGTAACGCCTCGCGCGGCCTCAAGGACGAGGAGAAGAGCCTGGGGCTGGTGGATCACGAGATAGCGCTGGACGTGATCGTGGTCATCGCGCACAAGGACGTCCCGGTGGACGACCTTTCCGCCGACCAGGTGTTCGACATCTTCACCGGCAAGATCACTAACTGGAAAGAGGTGGGAGGACCGGACGCCGCCATAACCGTGGTGGTGCGCGACGAGGCCTCGGGGACCAGGGAGATGTTCGACGAGAAGGCCCTCAAGAAGGAGAAGCCCATGGCCGGCGCCATCGAGTGCAACAGCAACGGCATCGTGCGCCAGACCGTGGCCTCCACGCCGCATTCCATCGGATACGTGTCCCTGGGCTACCTCGACAGCTCCGTCAAGGCCCTCAAGTACGGGGGCGTGACGGGCAACAAGGAGACCGCGGTCAACAAGACCTATCCCCTCTCCCGCTACCTGCACATGTTCACCAAGGGAGAGGCCACGGGGCTGGCCAAGGCCTTCATAGACTTCGTGCTCTCGGACGAGTTCCAGAACGAGGTGGTGGCAAAGGAATACATCCCCATGACCCAGATCTAGGTACTGGGTTCCTGCCTGCGTTCCATACCGGGTCCAGTGGCTGGAGAAGAGGCAAGGGGGGTCGGACTTGCGAGGCATCGACAGGGAATGGGTGGTCAGGAAGACGCTCTTCGTGCTGTCCATGATGACGGTCCTGGGAGTGCTGCTGATCGTCTTCTTCGTGGCCAAAGAATCGATGCCCGCCTTCACCAAGGCCGGCCCCGCGAACCTCTTCTCCTCCACCTGGGATCCCGGGAGCGGCCATTACGGCATGCTCATCTTCATCACCGGCACGCTTACGACCACCGTCGGGGGGCTTCTCCTGGGCACCCCCCTTGCCATCGGCTCGGCACTGTTCCTGTCCCAGATGGCCCCCCGGCGGGTTCGGTCGTTCTTCACCCGCGGCGTGGAGCTGCTGGCGGGTGTCCCCTCCATAGTACTGGGGTGGCTGGGCTTCACGGTCATGGTCCCCTGGCTCAGGACGGCCACCAGGAGCCCCGGCACGGGTATACTGGCGGCCTCCATCATCCTCGCCATCATGGTGCTGCCCACCATCACCGCCATCACCCGGGATGCCCTGGAAGCGGTTCCCAGGTCCTACCTGGACGCCTCCATGGCCATGGGGGCCACCCGCTGGCAGACCGTCCGCAGGGTGCTCCTTCCGGCCGCGAAGCCGGGGATCCTGGTGGCGGTGATCCTGGGCATGGGAAGGGCAGTCGGCGAGACCATGGCCGTGGCCCTGGTCATCGGCCCGGCGACCGCCTACCCCACCTCCTTGACCTCCCCCACCCACACCCTGACCACCAAGATCCTCATGGAGATGGGTGAATCAACGGGGGTGCAGCGCTCGGCGCTCTTCGCCATGGGGCTGGTGCTGCTGCTGCTATCCATGGCCCTCATCGCCCTGGTAAGGGTGGTCTCGCGCGGCGAGAAGGGGGCGGCATGAACGGCACGGAGGTCGGCACGGTGAAGGACGGCGGCCCGCGCGTGGAGGTCGCGGGCGGCTTGTGCGAGCTCAAAAACGAGCGACTCGAAAGGATCCTCAGGGAGAGCATCGCAAGGCAAAGGCGCCGCGCCCTGGCAAGGGTGGTCTCGCGCGGTGAGAAGGGGGCGGCATGAACGGCACGGAGGTCGGCACGGTGAAGGACGGCGGCCCGCGCGTGGAGGTCGCGGGCGGCTTGTGCGAGCTCAAAAACGAGCGACTCGAAAGGATCCTCAGGGAGAGCATCGCAAGGCAAAGGCGCCGCGCCGCCCTCGCCGACCGCGCTTTCACCACCGTGACCTGGGCGGTGGCCGCGGTTGGCCTGGGCATCCTGGCCTTAATCCTCGTGACCATCTTCGCGCGCGGACTGGGCATAGCCCTGGATCCCAAGTTCCTGTTCGGGAAGCCCCAGGCCTTGAGGGAAGGGGGAGGGATATGGCCCATGGTGGTATCGACCTTCTACCTGGCCGTGCTCACGGCGGTCCTGGTGGTGCCGGTAGGCGTGGGAGCCGCCATCTACATGTCCGAGTTCGCGCGTGAGGGCCGGGCGACCAGGCTGGTGCGCTTCGGCGCGGATTCCCTTTCCGCGGTGCCCTCGGTGGTCTTCGGCATCTTCGGCATGGTGCTCTTCGTCATCTATTTCGGGCTGGGATATTCGCTCCTGGCGGGAGCCCTCACCCTCACCCTGCTCAACCTGCCCACGGTGATGCGCACCTCCGAAGAGGCTCTGAAGGCCGTGCCGGCCTCCTACCGCGAGGCCTCCCTGGCGCTGGGCGCCACGCGCTGGGAGACGGTGAAGCGGGTGGTTATGCCCAGCGCCGCGCCGGGAATCACCACCGGCGCCGTGCTCGCCATGGGGAGGATCGTGGGGGAGAGCGCCGCGGTCATCTACACCGTGGGTATCTTCGTACGCAAGGTCCCGGTCTCTCCCCTGCAGCCGGCGGCCCCCATGGCGGCGCACATCTGGCATACCTACACCGAGGGGGCGCTGGTGTCGGACTGGATGAGGATAGCCAACGGCGAGGCGGCGTTCTTGCTGCTGCTGGTCCTGGCGCTCAACCTGGGCGCCCGTCTGCTGGCGCGCCTGCTGGCGAAGAAGACGGGGACGGTGAGCGGACATGAATGAGGCGGACGGCAAGTTCGAGTTCCAGGGGGTCAACCTTTTTTACCACGGCTTCAAGGCCCTGGAGGACATCGACCTGAGGATAGAGAGATGCAGCATCACCGCCTTCATCGGGCCCTCGGGGTGCGGCAAGTCCTCCGCGCTGCGCTGCCTCAACCGTATGAACGACCTCATCCCGGGAGCGCGGGTGGAGGGGCAGGTCACCCTGGACGGCGATGACATCTACCGCCGCGACTGCGACGTGGTGGAGCTGCGCAAGCGCGTGGGCATGGTCTTCCAGAAGCCCAACCCCTTCCCCAAGTCCATATACGACAACGTAGCCTACGGGCCTCGCCTCTTCGGGATAAAGGACCGGGAGATACTGGACGACATCGTGGAGAGCAGCCTGACCGCCGCGGCCCTCTGGGACGAGGTGAAGGGAAAGCTCAAGAGCTCCGCCCTATCCCTCTCGGGGGGCCAGCAGCAGCGCCTGTGCATCGCGCGCGTGCTGGCGGTGCAGCCGGAGGTCATCCTGCTGGACGAGCCCTGCTCCGCACTGGACCCCATCGCCACCCAGCGCATCGAGGACCTGCTGGTGGAGCTGAAATCCAGGTACACCATCGTCATCGTGACCCACAACATGCAGCAGGCGGCGCGGGTGAGCGACTACACCGCCTTCTTCATGATCGAGGAGCAGGGTGATCCGGGGAGGATAGTGGAGTACGATACCACCAACGTCATCTTCACCAAGCCCCGGGATGAGCGCACGGAGCGTTACATCACCGGGAGGTTCGGCTAAGGCGCCCGAGGAGGAATAACATGGAACCAAGGAAAGATTTTCATCAGCGGCTCGACGAGCTGTACGCGGAGACGCTGCGCATGGGTGCCGACCTCCTGGAAGCCATCGAGAAGACGCGCATCTGCTTCGCCACCCTGGACCGCGGACTGGCTGACGAGATCATCGCCGGCGACGACCTCTTCGACGCCTACATCGACCGTATCGAGGAAGGCGGGCTGGAGCTCATCGCCCTGCAGGCTCCGGTGGCAGTGGATCTGCGCATGATCGTGGTCATCATGCGCATGGCTCAGCACTTCGAGCGCATGGCCGACCTCTGCGAGGACATCGCCCAGGCGGTGAAGCATATCCCCTCCGATCACGTCAGCTCGTGGATGCGGGAGGCCATCGACGAGATGGCGCGCCGCGCCCTGCGTCTGGTAGAGCGTTCCATTGAGTGTTTCAAGGAACGCAGCGTGGAGATGGCCGGGGAGCTGGACGCCATGGACGACGCCGTGGACAGGCTGCACCGCAAGTTCTTCAAGGAGTTCGACCGCGGGCGCGAGGAGGACCTGGAGGTGGCGGTACGCGTGGTCATGGTGGCCAGGTTCTTCGAGCGCATAGCTGACCACGCCGTGGACATCGGCGAGCACGTGCGTTTTATGGTCGAGGGCACCATCAGCGCCTAGCCTTATGGACTTGCCCTGGACTTGCCTCGGTCCTGTCGCCTCTTACTGAGCCGCACCCCTTCTCCCGCCCGCTTTTCCTAAAGCTCCGCCTTTGCCCCGCCTGGAGTTGACCAGCTTTACCTCATATTCCTCCACCGCCCCACCTATCTGCTCGAACGTATTGGGACGCACCTCTTCTTCCGCCCGCTTTTCCTCAAGCTCCGCCTTTGCCCCGCCTGGAGTTGACCGGCTTTACCTCACATTCCTCCACCGCCCCACCTATCTGCTCGAACGTATTGAGCCGCGCCTCTTCTTCCGCCCGCTTTTCCGGTTCAACCTCAAGCCGTACACCCGGCGATGTAACCTCTTGTTAAGTTACCGACAGGTATTATAATATGCACGTCCTGCGATATAGGGTGGGTCTGTCTCCTGATCATGCCGGCAAAAGCCTCTCAATGACAGGACCTGCACTTCGCTGACCGACGAACGGAGGCACGCGTAAATGTCCGTGACGCGAATACTGCGGTGGCAGGCGAACGCCGGATGCCATGCGATCATGCCGCGTGAGAGCAAGACATCCCCCTTTCGAGTGAGGCGGCGGGGGCAGAATGCCTGTAATATATTTGCCGCCGGTGAACGGTACCAGGGCGTTTCAAGCCCGACGTTCCCGGGGACGAATCTACTTAATGGTAGGTAAAGGAGGAAAGGTATATGGCGAACGTCAACGTGTGTCCCCATTGTGGCGTGCCGCTTTATATCAGCAGCCAGCACAGGTGGCTTGACAACGGGGTCATCCAGCCCGCGCGGGAGGAGAGCCAGCGGCTGGTGTTCTTCGAGTGCGGCAACCTGGACCCTCTCTTCAAGGGTATAGGGGAGCTCATCGGCATGCCGGTGGAGCGGATGGTCATCGACGCTTCGCGGAGGTCCACGAAACATTACATGGACAGGGTGATCCCCGACGACGTGAAGGAGATGATCCGCGCTGGAGATATGGACCTCGACCTGGTCTTCGACTCCACCTTCATCATCTGGCGCGTCATGGGGTACGGCAGGCTCGCCCTGGACGAGGTACGCTACCGCCGCGAGAAGGACGATTACATTCGCGTGCTGGCGGAAAGGCCCTATTCCGTTCCCCTGGCGGTGGGGAATTTCGCCGGTTCCATAGAGGCGATAATAGGCAAGGAGCCCGGTATCGAGTTCGAGGAGACCACCCCGGGAGTCTTCGGCATCAAGATATTCGAGGCCGAGAACCCTCCGGAGCTCAGGCAGAGGCTGCGCTGGAGGGACTACGAGAAGCCCCTGAAGCCCGGGGATATCGATTTCGAGCGATGCCCGGGCTGCGGCGTGCCCGCCGCTCTCTCCTCCTATAAATGGGACCAGGCCAACGGCTCCATAAGGAGCACGATGACCGGCCGCAGGATGGTCATGACCGGCCCCTCCATGATCGACCCCATCTTCGACGAGCTGGAGGGAGAGCTGGGAGACACCATCCCCCGCGTGGTGGTGGAGGCCCAGAAGCGTTTCGTGGAGTCCGGTTTCTTCGCCGTGGAAGAGGTCGCCAGCGAGGAGAACATGCGCCTGCAGCTCGCCCTTCGCGGGCTGGGCAACCTGAGGGAGCTGAAGATGGGGCGGAGCGGGGTGAGCCTGCGCCTTGAGAACAGCACCCTGCACCTGTTGGGCGTGGGCCTCGCCCAGGGCTTGTTCGAGAAGGCCTTCGGGGTGGAGAGCGAAGTGGAGTGGGAGCTCCACGACGATGGCGACCTTGAGGTCCAGGTATCTCCGGGGAAAGGTTGAGTGGAGGCGGAGCCGTGGGATCAGCGGAAGCTCTTCCGGCCGCGTCGCGATGTTCTGGGTCGCAAGTTCCTGGTATTGTCTGGAAGCGCGGCAGCGGCAACCCCTTCCTCCAGCCTGGGCTGGCAGCCTGATGCCTGGACTACTCGTTCCTACCTCCGGGCCCTGAGCCGATGACCGGTCCGTTCCTTCCCCTCCCGAGCTGGGTCTGGAAGCGCGGCAGCGGCAACCCCTTCCTCCAGCCGAGGTCTGGAACTCACGGACAGCCCCCGTTTCTTCCTCTTTATGCCTTAGGCCGGTCTTGCCCCTGTGACTCCTCCTGCCGGGAGATCATATCCCGGGCTATTTTCTGGCCTTCCTCCCCGACGCCGTGAAAACGGGAACCCGCCCCCGTTCTATTTCTGTTAAAATCATGGCGTCAGGAAGCGATTTCGTGGATGGCGAATCACGGGGGGCGTTTGGATCGATGAACGGCGAGCTGTGCTCGAGATGCGGCGTCCCCTCTTTCGTGGTCAACGAGATCCTGTGGCTGGACAGCGGGGCCATCGTCCAGCGTAAGGATCAGGGACATCGCTTGTTGCTCCTGGAATGCGAGAACCTGGACCCCCTCTTCGCCATGGTGGGCGAGGCGGTGGGCATTTCTCTCGAGCCGCTGGTCATCGAGAGCAGGCGCCAGAGCGCCAGGGATTTCGTGTTGAAATATCTCCCCGACGGCTTTCGGCAGATGCTGCGCGGCAACCCCTCGTTGCTCGACGCCGCCGTCGCCGCCCAGTTCGAGTCCACGCGCATGATGGGCATGGGGCTCGGGCGGCTGCTGGAGCTGCGCTACCAGGACGACGAGGAGGACTACGCCCTGGTCGAGGTCCGGGATCCCTTCTCCATCCCCCTGTGGGTCGGGAACCTCCTGGGAGGCATCGAGGCCATGGTGGGAGGGGACTGGTGGTTCGAGTATCTGGAGGCCTCTCGGGACTACTGCAAGGTGCGTTTCATGCGTTCCCGGCATGAGGTCGAATGGGGACGGGTCTTCAGGCGCAGGGAATACGAGTACCGTCCGGGAGAAGCGGACATCGAGCGCTGCGCCTCCTGCGGCGCCCCCTCCGTTCTCGCCCGCTTCTTGTGGATGCTCGACCGCGGTTTCGTGCAGAGCCTGTACACGGACCGCAGAATGGCCCTCAACGGCGAGGCAGGCCTGCGCGAGGTGTTCTCAGCCCTGGAGGATGAGCTGGGGGAGGGCATAGCCCGCGAAGTGGTGGATGCCCAGAGGCGGTTCATCAAGGGAGGGTTTTATTCCATCGAAGGCCTCTTGAGCGAGGCGGATTTCCGTACCCAGTTCGCCTTCCGCGGACTGGGCGACCTGCGCAGGTTCGCCATGGCCTCCTCAGGCCTGTACATGGAGCTGGAGAACGCCACCCTGCACCTCATGGTGGTCGGTTTCGCGCAGGCCCTATACGAGCTGGCCTTCGGAAAGGAGAGCCACGTGGAGTGGGAGCTGGATGAAGATGACAGGCTTACCGTCAGGGCCACTCCCGTGTGAGAGAGCCGCGCCATCCTAAATCCCACATGAGGCGGTCCCTTCCGTTTTTCTGCCTGACAGGCGGGTTATAATAGGTCGGGACGGCCCGCTCCGGCGGGCTTCCAGCCAATGTTTCCCTGAAGGACGGACGACAGGGGGTGATGAGCGGATGATAAAGGTGAGGTTCGCGCCTTCCCCTACCGGAGGCCTCCACCTCGGCTCCGCCCGCACCGCCCTGTTCAACTGGCTTTTCGCGCGAGGCCAGGACGGAAAGGTAGTCCTGCGCATAGAGGACACCGACCCCACGCGCTCCAGCCGCGAGCACGAGGAGTCCATATGCGAGGACCTGCGCTGGCTGGGGCTGGACTGGGACGAGGGTCCGGACGTGGGAGGGCCATGCGGCCCGTACCGCCAGAGTGAACGCGGCGAGATATACCGCGAACACGCTTCAAGACTAGTGGAGTCCGGCCGGGCGTACCTCTGCTACTGCACCCCGCAGGAGCTGGAGGCGGAGAAACGGCGTGCGCTGGCGGAGGGCAGGACGCCCCTGTATAGCGGTACCTGCCGGGACCTCTCACGGCGGGAAAGGGAGGAGAAGGAGGCGGCGGGCCGAAAGCCCGCCCTGCGCTTCCGTGTCCTGGAGGGTGAGGTGGCCTTCCAGGATCTGCTGCACGGCTACGTGCGCTTTCCCCCGGGGTCGGTGGGCGACTTCATCATCCTGCGCTCTGACGGCAGCGCCGGCTTCAATTTCTCCGTGGTGGTGGACGATGCCGCCATGGGCATCACCCACGTCATCCGCGGCGAAGACCATCTCACCAACACCGCCAGGCACGTGCTCCTCTTCGACGCCCTGGGGTACGAGCCCCCCATGTACCTCCACCACTCGCTGCTGCTGGGTCCCGACGGGGCAAAGATGAGCAAGCGCCACGGCGCCACTACGGTGCGTGAATACCGCGAGGCCGGCTATCTTCCCGCGGCGCTGACCAACTATCTCGCCATGCTCTCCTGGTCACCGCCTGAGGGAAGGGAGGTCCTCTCCCTCCAGGAACTGGTGAGGCTCTTCGACGTGGGAGACCTCTCGGCCTCCCCGGCGGTCTTCGACCGCGCCCGCCTGGACTGGCTCAACGGCAAGCACCTGCGCCGCCTGAGCCCGGAAGAGCTCATCTCCCTGGCGGAGGATTTCGCGCCCGCGTGGTCGCGCCACCCCCGCTTTTCCGCGATGGTCGAATCCATATTGGATAATCTTACCACCCTGGGAGACCTGCCGCGCTACCTCGAGCCCTACGGCGAAGCGGTGTCTCCCTCCGAGACCGCGGCGGAATGGCTGCACGGGGATACGGCGCGGAGGGTACTGGAGAGAGCGCTGGAGCTCATGGAGGCGTCATCCCTGGAGAGTCTGGAGGACTGCCGCGAGTACGTGGGCTCTCTCAAGCGGTCCTTCATGGACAGGGACCTCAAGGCCAGGGAGATACTAATGCCCCTGCGGGTGGCCCTTACCGGCAGGGACCACGGCCCGGCGCTGCCCTACCTCCTTTTCGTCCTTGGGCCTGAGGAATGCGCGGCAAGGATACGCAAATGGAATTGAATCCAAACGGGGTCAGATCTTCAATCTTCGATGGGTGGGGCGTGGGGTCACTGGGGCGTGGGGTCATATCTTCGATCGAGTTTGAAAAAACCACGCTGAGAATGCCCTGAGTCATGACAACTGAAGACGAAGATCGTGTCATAAGGCTTTTCACTTAAAGGTTATCAGGTATAGATGACCGCTTTTGCGCTGTTGCGATCGAAGACTGAAGATCTGGCCCCACGTCTAGGTGTCCCATGTCCGGGGCTGACCCCTTAAAACTTGTACCTGCGGCATTTATAATGGGCTTTGTGTGACCCGGAAGGAGGACGGATGTTCGAGACGTTGAGGGAGGACATAGAGGCGGTGCGCGACCGCGACCCCGCGGCACGCAGCACCCTGGAGATCATCCTGGCCTACCCCGGCCTCCACGCCCTTTGGATGCACCGCGTGGCTCACTGGCTTTGGGAGAGGAAGGTGCCGGTGCTGCCGCGGCTCATCTCCCACCTCAACCGCTTCCTCACCGGCATCGAGATCCACCCCGGGGCGAGATTCGGCAAGGGGGTATTCATCGACCACGGCATGGGGGTGGTCATCGGGGAGACCTCGGAGATCGGCGACTACGTCACTCTCTATCAGGGAGTTACCCTGGGGGGGACGGGCAAGGAAAAGGGGAAGCGCCACCCCACCGTGGGCAACAACGTGGTCATAGCCGCGGGCGCCAAGGTGCTCGGCCCCATCACCATCGGGGACCATTCCAAGGTGGGGGCGGGTGCGGTGGTGATCCGCGACGTGCCCCCGCGCTGCACGGTGGTGGGGGTGCCGGGCAAGGTGGTGGTACAGGAAGGCGAGCCGGTGGTGGACCTCCATCACGAGGCCATCCCCGACCCGGTCATGGACCGCATAGAAGCCCTGGACGGGATGATCCGCAAGCTGGAGGACCGCCTGGTGCGCACCCAGTTGGAGCTGGAGATCACCGAGGAGAAGCTGCGCCGCGCCGAGGAGGAGCTTTACCGGGTCGAGGAGAGCCTGGATAGGAACACGGGCATGGACGCGCGGCAGGCGCCCGGAGAGGGTGGGGAGGTGGCGGGTTGACCCTGGTCATCCACAACACCATGACCCGGCGCAAGGAGGAGTTCCGCCCCCGTGAGGAGGACAGGGTGCTCATGTATGTCTGCGGCCCCACCGTCTATAACTATATCCACGTGGGCAATGGCCGCGCTTACCTGGTCTTCGACGTCATCCGCCGTTACCTGCTCTACAAGGGTTACGAGGTCTTCTACGTCCAGAACTTCACCGACGTGGACGACAAGATAATCAACCGCGCCCGCGAGGAAGGAAAGACCCCACAGGAGATAGCGCGCTTCTACGAGGCGGCCTTCCACGAGGATATGCACGCCCTCAACGTGCTGCCGCCGGACGTCACCCCCCGCGCCACGGAGACCATCCCCCAGATGTTGGAAATGATCCGTACCCTGGTGGAGAAAGGCCATGCCTACGTGGTGGACGGGGACGTGTACTTCAGCGTTGAGAGCTTCGAGGGTTACGGAAAGCTCTCCGGGCGCAGCCTGGAGGAGATGCGGGCGGGCGAGAGGGTGGAGGTGGACGAGCGCAAGCGCCACCCCATGGATTTCGCCCTCTGGAAGGCCTCCAAGCCCGGCGAGCCTGCCTGGGAATCTCCCTGGGGCATGGGGCGGCCGGGATGGCACATAGAATGTTCGGCCATGTCCCTGCAGCACCTGGGGATGGGGTTCGACATCCACGGCGGCGGCCAGGACCTCATCTTCCCCCATCACGAGAACGAGATCGCGCAGTCGGAGGCCTACAGCGGGGAAGGCCCCTTCGTGCGCTACTGGGTGCACAACGGCTTCGTGAACATCCGCGAGGAGAAGATGTCCAAGTCCCTGGGGAACATCATCCTTGTGCGCGATATCCTCAAGCAGTACCCGGCGGACGCGGTGCGCCTCCTCGCCCTCCAGACCCACTACCGCAGCCCCATCGATTTCGGGCCCGAGGCATTGGAGGAGGCGAAACGCGCCCTTGAGCGCCTGGAGAACTGCCTTTTCGCCCTGGACTCCTTCATCGCCAGGCCGCCTGCGCGCGTGGCCCCGGCGCGCACCCAGCGCGAGGTGGAGCTCTCCGACTCCTTCTTCGACTTCGAGCGCCGCTTCGAGGAGGCCATGGACGACGATTTCAACACCGCCCGCGCCATGGGCGTTATCTTCGAGCTGGTGAAGGAGCTCAACACCTACCTGGACGAGCAGCAGCAGTTCCAGACCCCCGCCTCGCCCATGGTGGCGAGCCACGGCCGCGACGTCCTGCTCAAGCTGTGCCGGGTGTTGGGGCTGTTCGCTCCCCATCCGGAGGACGAGGAGGAGGCGGCGTGCGCGGTAGGGGAGGTCTCCCCTCACGAGGAAGTGGGCGCCTTTCCCACGGCGGAGAGCCTGGTGGAGCTGCTCCTGGAGGTGAGGGCCATGGCACGGGAGAGGAAGCAGTTCGAGACCGCCGACTTCATCCGCTCGCGCCTGCGCGAGATGGGCATACGCGTGGACGACCTGCGCGAGGGGCAGCGCTGGAAATTCATGGGAAAAGAGGCGTGAGCCCGCCGAGTGGACGTCCCCGCCCTGACGCTTGACGCCGGAGATGCACACGCCGTCGTGGCGTGCTCGGAGGCGGTACGCGGGGGAGACGGGAACCCGGAGGGGAATGCGCAAGAAATCGTGGAAGGTCCCGCGCCGGCGCACGGATGCCTTACCCGGCGCGATGATGTCGCGGGTGCGCAATCGATCCGGCGGCTGGGGCTGACAAACACGCGGAGAGGAAAGGTGGAGGATTGAGGTACGAACAGGTAGAGGGAAGGCGCGCGGTTCTGGAGGCCTTGCGGGGCAGGCGAGCCGCCTACGAGCTGCTCATGGCCGAGGGCATGCAGCCTGCCAGGATCCTGGACGAGATCCTGGCGGCGGCGCGGGCGCGGCGCCTGGATGTGACCACGCTGCCGCGCCGCGAGATCGACCGCCTGGCGGCGAGCGACAACCATCAAGGGGTGATCCTCCGGGTGGAGCCGTATCGCTATTCCACCTTCAAGAAGATATACCAGGAACTGGAAAAGAAGAGGGATGCCTTCGTGGTGCTGCTGGACGGGGTGACCGACCCGCGCAACCTCGGGAACGTGGCCCGGACGTGCGAGGCGGCGGGGATAGACGCCCTCATCCTGCCGCGCAGCCGCGCCGCCCCCGTCACCCCGGCGGTCTTCCATTCCTCCTCGGGGGCTGTGGAAAACCTTATCATAGCCACCGTGCCCAACCTGGTAAGCGTGATGCGGGAGCTGAAAAAGCTAGGCCTGTGGGTGGTGGGCGCGGACGCGCGGGCGGAGCAGACATGTTATGAATCCGATCTCACGGGGCCGCTGGCCCTGGTGATGGGGTCGGAGGGCGAGGGGCTGCACCGCCTGGTGCGGGAGAACTGCGACGCTCTGGTGTGCGTGCCCATGTTCGGGAAGGTGGGCTCCCTGAACGTATCCGCCGCCGCCGCCATCGTCATCTACGAAGCCCTGCGGCAGCGAAAGGGCCTGTGAAGGCAGGTGGCGAACCCTTGAAAGCGCTGCTGGTGGACGGTTACAACCTCATCTATGCGCACGAGGAGCTGTCGCGGCTCGTGGAGTCGGACATGGACGCCGCCAGGGAGGGTCTGGTGAGGGAGCTGCAGCCCCTGGCTGCGCCGGGACGCTACGGGGTGCTGATGGTGGTATTCGACGCCGCGGGTTCCCCCAACCCCGAGCCGGTCTTCGAGGAGCGCGGCGGAATAACGGTGGTGTTCACGCGCAGGACGCAGTCGGCCGATTCCTTCATCGAGAGGGCGGCCCGCAGTATGACCTCGCGGGCGGAGGTGAGCGAGGTTGCGGTGGCGACCTCCGACCGCGTGCTCTCCTCCCTGGCCGCGGGCTTCGGGGCTCGCGCCATCGACGGGAGGTCGCTGCTGGAGAGAGCGCGCGAGGCGGCGGAGGAGACGCGGGAGGAGATGAGGAGTTCCGCAGCCCGGCGCGTCCCTCTTGAGGAAAGGGTCGGCGAGAGGATACGCCGCCTCCTTGACGAGATGCGCTACGGTTGATCCTGTTCCGCTCTGGGTCTCGACGCCCTGCCTGTGCGGAAAGGGTCGGCGAGAGGATACGCCGCCTCCTTGACGAGATGCGCTACGGTTGATCCTGTTCCGCTCTGGGTCTCGACGCCCTGCCTGTGCGGAAAGGGTCGGCGAGAGGATACGCCGCCTCCTTGACGAGATGCGCTACGGTTGATCCTGTTCCGCTCTGGGTCTCGACGCCCTGCCTGTGCGGAAAGGGTCGGCGAGAGGATACGCCGCCTCCTTGACGAGATGCGCTACGGTTGATCCTGTTCCGCTCTGGGTCTCGACGCCCTGCCTGTGCGGAAAGGGTCGGCGAGAGGGTACGCCGCCTCCTTGATGAGATGCGCTACGGTCGGTTTAGGGGAGGCTCGAATCCGCTCCCCTTTTTCGCTTAACAAGAGGGACGCACTGAGGCCGAACGGCGAGATGCCGATGCGGAGCTTCATTTCCGGGAGCGGATCCCCCTTGTGCATGGACGCGCGGAGCGCCTGATGCGTGTCACCGCGGAATTGTGTCCCCGCGGAATTGATGTCATATAATCTTTCCTGTGGGCCGGTGTAGCTCAATGGTAGAGCGTCCGCCTTGTAAGCGGTTGGTTGGAGGTTCGATTCCTCTCACCGGCTCCATCGCGCTTTTATCCTCCCCTTCCCGAACGGAGGGACTGGACCGCCGGCTGATCGGCGGTTGGCGGAATTCCCGCCCGACGAAGATCGGGATCCCGTTCGCGGGACGGCAAGACCATCCGAGACCCTCACGTAGGAAGCCCGGGCGGTCACCGGTCAACGGTAAAGAAGGCCTTGCCGTTGATGCTGAAGAGGACTCTGGCAAGGGCGCGCTGCCGGGCGTCGGCGGGTCATCCTAACCGGGGTCCCCTCGCCTTCTCCCGGTTGCCGAGCCCTCTCCGTTGGCCGTTTCCCCTCCCGCCTGTTCCCCGGCGGCAAGGCGCCTCCTCCTTGTGACCGGGCTTCCCCCGGCGGCCGGGGACGGGCCAGGGGTCCTTCTCCTCGCGGATGCCACGGTCCCCTCCGCCGTGCCGCCCTTTTCCTTTTCGTTCTCCTCATCCTTGCGCAGGGAGAGGATGACCGACCCTCCGATGATGAACACGAAGGAGGCCAGGCGCAGGAGGAACATGCCCGCGCTTTTGGGCATGGGTTCATGCATGGCCACGATGCCGATGATGATGGGGATGAGATTGGACATCCCGGTGGTGATGGGCACCACCACGATGGCCTTGCCGCGCTGCATGGCGGTCTGGTCCAGGATCAGGGTGACGAAGGGAAGGAGGACTATCAGGTATAGATAAGGGGAGAGGAGGGCGTTGCGGAAGCCGTGTTCCCAGAAACGGCTGCCGAAGTCGTTCCACCCCAGCTTTATGATCACCGCCGTCAGCCCGATGAGCACCCCCGAGGCCATGGCGATGAGGTTGGGCGCCTGGGCGCCCTTCCTGGTAAATCCACGATGTAGGGAGATGCCGGCGATGATGAAGAAGAAGACCACGAAGAACCAGAGCACGAAGGGGTTGTAGGAGAATGCCTTGGCGGGCACCCCGATGAGGCTGCGCCCCAGCATTATCAAGCCCACCACGATGGCTCCTATGCCCAGCCAGTCGGAAAGGGTGGGCCGCTCTCCCAGCTTGGTGATGGCCAGCACCGCCAGCACCGCTATGCCCGCGGTGTTTATGGGCTGCACCACGGAAAGGGGAGCCAGACCCACGGCGATGGCCTTTACGAAGGTGCCCGCGAACTGCAGTCCCTGGGCCTCCAGCCAGGGGCGGCAGGAGATGAAGGCCTTCACCGTCTGCAGCGGCTTCTGAGAGCCTATGAGCGGGAGCTTGTCCAGCTCGCGCTTTTGCATGTAGCCGCTGTAGTTGATCATGGTGGTGGCGATCATGGCCAGAACCACCGCCAGAGCAAGGACCATCCGGACACCTCCCTTTTCTACTGCCGCTATTCTAAGGGTTGGGGAGGACGGGGAGAAAGGCTTCTTGCGAGGATATCCGCCTCCGAACCAGGTTTTCCCGTCAACCGGGGTCGGGAATGCCAGGGTTGGAGCCCTCTCGCGCTCTTCGGACGGTCAACGGCTGCGGTCTTCCGTCTCCGGCAGGACGGGGAAGGGAGTGAAAAAGCTTCTGCCTTCCGGCACGCTCTTCGGTCACCGTCCGCATGTACCTGTCCCCCGGGGAGAAAGGTGGTGCGGGAACCCACGCCTGCCGCGTGCGCCTTCCCGCCTCCCGCTGGCCTGGCCGAGCGGGACGTCGGCGTTACCTCTCGCCGTCAGCCGCCATCTCCTCCCCGTCGACGATACCGCCGTTGTGCCTCGACGAGACGATGGCGAGCACGCTCGGCAGCACCAGGACCGCGCCGAGGAGGGCGCCCAGCAGGCCTACGGCGGTGGTGAAGCCGAAGCGCTGCATTATGGCCATGCCGGAGAGGCCGAGGATGAAGAACACCCCCATGGTGGTGAGAGCCGCCGCCACCAGCGCACGGCCCACGTGTTTCACGGTGTTGCGGATGGCCTCCTCGACCCCCGTGCCGTTGACGTGCCATTCCTCACGGAAGCGGTGAGTGATGTGGATACCGAAGTCGATGCCCACTCCGATGACCAGGGAGGCCACCATCACTGTCATGAGGTCCAGCGGCCACCCCAGGGCGAAGAGGAAGACCAGCTCCGCCGCCATCCCGCACACCACCACCACCAGGGTGCAGATCCCGTAGACCAACGACTTGAAGACCACCACCAGCACCAGGGCGCAGAGGAGCAAGGCCAGCCCCGAGGTCTTGAGCTGGGTGGGGAGGATGTTGCCCAGCAGGTCCGCCACCAGCACCGTGAATCCCGTGGTAGAATATCCCAGGCCGGAGCTCTCCGCGGCTGCCGTCGAGGCGTCGCGCATGATCTCCGCCTTCGTCCGCATCTCGTCCTCGGTCTCCGGGAAGCCGGAGTTGAGCATGATCATGGCTATCAGGTCGCCGTCCTTTTCCCCGACGAAGGCCTCCACGGGCATGCGCAGGGAGAGTTGCTCCACCACGGCCACCACCCCTTCCCTGGTGCCCGGGAGCTTCCCGTCGGGCGAGAACATGAGGATATAATCGGCGATGGAGCTGATCCTCTCCCGCGCGAAATAATCTTCCCGCTCGGGTTTGTTGCGGGGATCCAGGGGGATGGCGTTCTCGAGTTCCAGGATGGCGGCGAGGTTGGAGGGGTCGTAAACGTCTCCCCTGGCCAGGATGATATCCGCGTTCTGAGGCCCGAAGATATCGCTGATCATCCGTCCTGCCTTCATGCTGGGCATCTCCTCGGGCATCATCTTGCGCACGTCCGCTCCCGTCCTCACGTTGAACACCGCGAAGGCGGCGAAGGCAAAGATCGCCAGGGCGATGATGGCCACCGCCCAGTGGTTGCGCTCCGAGAGCACGGCCATCCTCACCAGCACATTGTCGATGGCCGAGCCGTAGCGGGAATCACGCCGTCGGCGCCGCATCTTCTCCAGGTGAACCTGCTGCTTTTCCTCGTGTTTGCGGCGGTCACGGATGACGAGGATGGCGGGAAGGAGGGTGAGGGAGAGCAGGAAACTGAAGGCGATGCCCATCATGCAGAGGAGGCCGAAGTCGCGCATGGGGGGCATGTCGGTGATCATGAAGGACGAGAACCCGATGAGAGTGGTGATGGCGGTGAGGAAGACGGCCACTCCCACCGTCTTTACCGCGGTGGTAGCCGAGAGATTCACGCTGGCACCCCCCTCGCGCTCCTCGTAGTAGCGACTGAGGATGTGGATGACATAGGCGATGTTGATGCCCAGCATGAGGGGCATCACCGCCACGCTCATGGTGGTGTAGGTGATGCCCGCCCACCCCATGACCCCCACGATCCAGATGATGGCCACCACGATGATGAGCAACAGCAGCCCGATGTCCGAGAAGCGCCGGAAGGTGAGGTAGAGGATGAGCATGACGAAGAGGAGGGCTATGAGCATGAGTCGGCTGGTCTCCTTCTGCATGAACTCCTGGGAATCCTTCTGTATGGAGGCATCGCCGGAGAAATAAACGCTGATGCCCTCGATCCCCGCGAGTTTCCCGGACACATAGGCCTCGAGGTCCTTCACCAGCGCCGTCAGGGCGTTCTCGCTCAGGTCGGGGTCGAGCTGGAACTTGACCAGGGTGGCGGTGGCGTCGCCGGATATCATCCCCGCTATCTGTTCTCGGTTCTCCTGGAAGATGGCCAGCAATCCCGCGCGCGCCTCCTCGTCGAGGCCTCCTCTGGCGAGGGCGGCCATCAGGGCTAGGAAGGGCGAATCGGGACGCGGGTCGAGGTAGAAGTCGAGGAACTGCTCCAGGGCGGCGTCGTCCACGGAGCCCGGGTTGAGGGGTGCCTCTATCCCCGCCGCCTGGAGCATCTCCGGCAGGCGGTACTTGACGAAGTCGAGGTAGGTCTCCACCTTCAGCACCGAGCCCTCGGGCACGCCGTTTTCCGTCGCGTCCCCGGGGTCCATGGACAGCAGGGCACGGGCCGTCTCAGGGGCGGCGACGTCGTCCGCGGTGAGCAGGACGATCTCGCTGGAGACGCCCCCGAAGACGTCCTTGACCTCGTCCCAGGCCTTGATGGAGTCGTAGTGCTTGGGCATCATGGCTTCCTGGCTGAGCTCGGTGCTCACGTGCGGGAAACCGGCCACGAGAAAGGCGGTGATCAGGGCGACCACGGCGATCACCAACCACGGTCGCCGTTCCGATTGTGTGGCCAGGAACTCGAATAACTTCATGGACCTTTCCTCCCCGCTCTAACGACAAGTCCGTAGTTCCCGCGACGCGTGTGCCCAGACGAGGCAGCTTGCACGGACGGCGTGTGAGATCGTGCTGCATTGAGTTCAGCTTCCCCGTCGTACGGCCTTAAATCGATCCCGGAAACCACCGTCAAACCCATTTTCTCCCGCAATAACCGCGGCGTCGTTTCCTGCAGGACCTCGACACGTCCTTACCTCATGCCTCGAGCGCCCATCCTCAGCCGGGAGACGACATGCCGCCCGAAGGCTCACATCAAGCCCATCCCCGCGCGGGGACCGGAAGAGAAGTGTCCTTTCCGCACGCAGGCCGTGGGCTCACAGCGGCAGGCTTCATCCCGGCGTCGCGCACCACCACAAAGCAGACCGCCCTTTATCATTCGAACCTGCCCGGGACTTTCTTTAACGGTCCAGGTGAGGCAGGCCGGTCAGGGCACTCCGGCGGCGGGGTTCTTCCGCGGCGCTTCGTCGCCCCCTCCTCCGCCCCGGCATCTCGCCGCCTCGCTTGCTCTCGAGACGCCCTCAAAACAGACACTCATATAAGATATTGTCTCGGGACACGCAAGTCAACTGCGGGAAAGCGGAGGCATCCGACGCTGTCTTCGCGGCTTAACCGCCGTCGGACAGCCACGCGGGCTCTATGTGGTTAGGCGTGGCTTTCTGGAGCCGCCCCCGTGGAGGATGCGCCTTCGGCCTTCAATATTGCCGGTGCGCCGGGGATAGAAGGGCTTTTATCGCCCACTGCATCGACAAGGCGACATCTCTTTTTGACGATGGTGTTTATAATGCAACATGTCTTGAACGATTATCCTGGACGGAGCAGCGTTTTCCTGGTCCTGGCCGCGGCATTCTTTACGCAGCAATATATCCCCCGGACTCGGATGCATTTTCCCGGTCCTGACCGCCGCATTTTTATGCATCTGTAAACAATCGAGGCGGATTCGGGAGGGCCCCGTGCCCCGACGAGACGGCGCCGCCCTTTTCCGGCCGAGTTCCCGCCGCCGTCACGCTTAGTGCGCGGTTCCGCAGGAGCGTATGATAAGAGCGTGAGCACGGTCGGAAGACGGGCGGTGGCGCGGAGGTGAACGGGAACATGGCGAGGAGCGTGGTGGTGGCCATGAGCGGGGGCGTGGACTCCGCCGCCGCGGTCGCCGTCCTTCATGAAGAGGGGTACCGCGTCATCGGGGTTACCTTCCGGCTGTGGGAGGATGTGTCCGGGAAGAGGAGCGGCCCGCGACCTTGTTCGCTCGCGGGGGCGGAAAGGGCGGCCGCGGTGGCGCGGCGTCTGGGATGCGAGCACCAGGTGATAGACCTCCGGGAGCACTTTTTCTCCCGGGTGGTGGAGCCCTTCGCGCGGGAATACCTGCGGGGGCGCACCCCCAACCCCTGCGTGGAATGCAACCGTTGGGTGAAATTCCCGGCCCTCATCGGGGTGGCGGACGGCCTGGGCGCCGACCTCGTGGCCACCGGTCATTACGCGCGCGCCTGCACCGGAGATGACGGCAGGATATCCCTCCTGCGCGCCTCGTACCGTCCCAAGGACCAGTCCTACGTGCTGTACCGCCTGGGACAGGAGGTCATCTCCCGCTGCCTCTTCCCCAACCAGGACATGGACAAGGAGGAGGCGCGTCGCCGGGCTAGAGCGGTCGGGTTGGCCGTCGACCGGAGCGAGGAGAGCCAGAAGATATGCTTCCTGTGCGGGGAGGACTACCGGGCTTTCCTGGCGCGCCGTTATCCGGAAGCCCTGGCGCCCGGCCCCCTTCTGGACACTTCCGGCAACAGACTGGGGGAGCACAAGGGGATCGCCTTTTACACCGTCGGGCAGAGGCGCGGCCTGGGGGTATCGGCTCCCCATCCCCTCTACGTGGTGGAGCTGGATCCGGCGAGTAGGGCGGTAGTCCTGGGCACCAGGGAAGAGGTTCCGGGGAGCCGGCTGCGCGCGGAGGAGGCGCACTGGGTCAGTGGCTTCCCGCCGGGCGAGGAATATGCCCTGGAGGCCATGGCGCGCTACAACACCGAACCCGTGCCCGGCCGGTTGCGCGCGGAAGGGGATTCCTTCGAGCTCTCATTCTCATCGAGGGTCTGGGCCCTCACCCCCGGCCAGCACGCCGTGATCTACCGCGGCGACGAGGTGCTGGGAGGCGGCGTGATCGCAAAAGCGCACTGATCCCGACGGCGGCCTTGTTTCCCGGCCGTCTCACTCGCTGGAACAGAAGTGTTCCACGGGGCATCGGGGCTCCGTCCATGCAAAAGATGCATGCTCCCACCCTACGCGTAGCTCCCGTATTCCATGGTAAACTCCACCCACACCTTAACGAGCTCCGGGTCCGCCTCGTCCAGCACCGTGTTGCTGGACATGATGAACCCGCCATCTCTGCCGACCACGTCGATGAGCTTGCGGGCATATTCCTTCACCAGCTCGGCGTTCCCGGCCTGCAGGAGCGAAAGGGGCATATCCCCGGCGATACACATCACCTCTCCGATCACCTCCTTGGCCTTGAAGAGATCGGAGCGGTCAAACATGCCCATTATCTTTCCGGGAGGGAGTTTTGCCAGGTAATGCATGCGTTGGTCGTAGGTCCCCTCGAAGAACGGACAGGGCACCAGCCCCTCGGCGATAAGGCTTTCAACCAGGTCTTTGAAGCACGGCCAGTAGAAGCGGTCGAACTGTTCCAGGGACATGAAGCCGTCGGCGCCGCGGTGCATAGGGATGAAGACTCGTGGATTGCCGCTCATCCTGGCCTGGGTGACTGCCGTCTCCACGAGCAGGGGCAGGAGCTTTTCCTGTGCTGCCACCAGCTTATCGGGACACCTGTACATGTCCAGCATGGCGCCTCGCATGCCGCGCAGCATATCGGAGATGACGTCGAAGGGAGCCAGGGTTATGGCGGTGCTGAAGGCTGGAAACTCACGTTCGTTCATGCGCGCCTCGAACTCCATGTATCCTGACGTCCAGCGCATGGATTCGGCAGCGGCTTCCGTTACCGCGCGCAGGGCTTCCGCCAGGGGAGGGAGGGCGAACATTCCCACCATAGTAGCCCCGACATAGCCCATGACCATGCTCTTGAGCGGAGGGAGCAAGGCAAGTCCCTCGAGAGCGCCGAAGATGCGAGGCGTGTATATCCTGAGGGCGAAATCGGACGGGTCATCGAGGAAAGCGTCATATTCATCAGCGGACATGTATTCACCTTCCACGAACTGGAAGGGAACGTCCGGCCCGAGGTCTCGGCCGGGCAATTTGAGCAGCCGGGTCTGGAGCCGGTCGTGCACCGCTCCCCCGGTTATCACGGCCGCACCCGGCTGGAAATAGAGGTCAGGCTGGAAGTCCTCGATGGTTTTCTCGTTGGCGGCAAGCCAGTTGTCCAGGTCGTAAAAAGCCTGCTGGTATGTTATTCCCGCGTAACGCGCCGGAAAAAGCCCCAGCATGAGGAATATCGGTACGCGGTCGGGCTTCTCCAGGGCTATCGCCGCGCTTATGCGCGCCAGCCTCTGGTCGTAGGCGTCTGCATGAGATATGGCCATCGCCGTCACCTCCCCGTCCATCCCTTGGCAAGGGATACCGCCGCCACCGCGTCCGCGCCGTATGCGTCGGCCCCGACGTACTCGCGCACCTGATCGTCGACTGTCCCGCCGCCCACCATGATCTTGACGTCGGACCTGAGGCCTGCCTCCTCCACCGCTGCTACCGTACGTTTCATGGCCTCATAGGCGAGCGTCAAAAGGCAACTCAGGCCCACTACATCCGGCTTGAGCTCCGCGATCTTCTCCACGAACATGCTCGGCGGGACGTCCACCCCGAGGTCTATGACCTCGAACCCGTTCACGTCGAGCATGAACACCACGATGTTCTTACCTATGTCGTGGATGTCGCCCTCGACCGTGCCCATCAGCACCTTTCCGAGCCTCTCGGGTCCCCTGTCGTCTTTTATCCTGGGCTTGATAAGATCCGAAATCCCGGAGAGGATCTCTCCCGACATGATGAGGTCCGGCAGGAACAACTCGCCTTTCTCGAAGCCCTCACCGACCTTCTCCATGGCCTTCCGGCATAAGGCCAGGATCTCCATGGGATCTGCGCCCCCCTCGAGCATCTCCGCGACCAGGGCGAGCGACCTCTCTTCCTCCATCTCCAGGATTGACCTTACGAGCTCTTCTTGAGCTTCTCCGGTGGGGAAACCGCCGGCGCCTTCCCCTTTGCCCCCGCTGTCCTTGTCGCGTATGTCGTCCACCATGACTCCCTGCCCCCTTTCCGAAACGTCCCGCATACATTCTTGCTGCCCGTTGCCGTCGGGCCGCGCAAGGCGGCGAGGCTTTCCCTCCCTCATCTCGCGGCTCTCGAAGGGTACTGCTGCCAAGAAGTCCGGCCAGGCCGCGTATAACGCAATCATATGTTTCCCTCCAATCCCCCTTTTTACACGTAATAGGTGGGATCCGGCGTGCTCCGCAGGCACCTCAACCTCCCGTCCGCTGCCCGGCGCTCCCCGTAAACCCGGAGGCAAGGACTTGAGCGAGGTAAGGGAGTGAGGAAAAAGCGCAAACCCTTGCGCTGACTTTACGGTGGAGTCCGCATGGAAGGATAAAGTGATGTCAAAGCCGCTCTCCGTACACCAGAGCGAGGTGTCGAGGGTCAGGGCCTTTGCGAGACACCCTCGGGGAGCAGGGGTTTACCGCCCTCGTTGACGTGGTTCGGAACCCTGAAGTCCGACTACATAAACCGCTTTTCGCTGACCGGGAGATCTCGCCGGGTCGATTCTTGAACATGGCAGTCGAGGTCCTGGACAGCCCACGGGACGCGTTTGCCGGGGGGTCCCGCCGGGTTGGGGGCGAACCGCGGCACTGAGGTCTCCGACACGCCCAGGCCGTATCCGCTCATCCGACGCTTTCCAGCGTCACCCGGAGGTCCTCGAGGGGCGCGCGCCCCGAGGAGAGCCTGTAGACCTGGTCGTACAGGGCCGCGTGGAAGGAGCCGGGTAGCCCGCCCGAGGCAGCGGCGGCAAGCTCGCCCGCCAGACCGAAGAGGGCAAGGGCGGAGGCGGCGGCCTCGAGGTGGGGCTCGCCCCCCGCCAGCAGCACGGCGATGGCGGTGGTGGCCATGCAGCCCGTTCCCGTGACCATCCCCAGGAGCTCGTGTCCGTTGCTCACCCTCGCCAGCCGGGAGCCGTCGCTCACCGCGTCCACCGCACCCGTGACCGCCACCACGCATCCCAGGGAGGAGGCCAGCGCGGAGGCCACGGCGGTGGCGTCGCCCGTGAAGGACAGTGAATCGACCCCGCGTATCTCCGCCGCCTCCCCCGCCAGGCGGGCGATCTCGGCCGCGTTGCCGCGCACCGCCGCGAAACGCACCTCCTCCAGTAGCCGGTGTGCCAGGCGGGTGCGGTAGGCGGTGGCGCCGGCCCCCACGGGGTCGAGGATCACCGGCACGCCCGCGCGGTTGGCCGCCCTGCCGGCGGCGCACATGGCCTCCTCGAGCTCGGGGTAGGGGGTCCCCATGTTGATCACCAGCGCGCCCGCCTGGGCGGCCATCTCCTCCACCTCCGCGGCGGCATGGGCCATCACCGGAGAAGCTCCCAGGCAGAGGGTGAGGTTGGCGGTCTCGTTCATGACCACGAAGTTGGTGATGTGGTGGATGAGCGGCCTTTCGGCGGCGATCCGCTCCAGCCTCTCGGCCAGAAAGCCCGCGGCATCGAAGTCATCGCTCACGGTTTACCTCCTCACGCGTTTGGGCCGGCAGGGGCGGCCAGGACGTCTGCCAGGAGATTAGCATATCCTGGTCTTTTCATGCCCGCCCGTTGGCATGCTATGCCCGCTCATTGATATGTCCACTCGTCGGAAGGTCGAGGCAACCTATGATGCTCGACCTGAAAAGACGTGGGGCTTCGCGGACAGGGGAGCGGCGGCAAAAGAGAATCATAACGCGGACCCCCGCGTTACCAGCTGATTCAGGACAACATCCTCATATAGAGCATGAGTCCGGCGCCCTCCTGCTCTGACCGCTCCACGGCCGGAGAGGGCAAGGCGACGTCCTTTCCCTGATGATCGGCATCCCGCTGACCGCTCCACGGCCGAGGAGGGCAAAAACTCCCTCTCAGCCGTGACCGGATACCGGCCTGTCTTCGCTACCCTGTTTCCCCGCCCGCGAGCAGGGTTGACACCGTTTCCAGGAGCTGGTCGGGGTCGGCCGGCTTGTCCAGGTAGGCGGCATACTCCATGGAACGCCCAGTCTCCAGCTCGTAACGGCGCCTGCTCACCTCCTCCCGCACCGAGGTCAGGATGACCACGGGGATCTTCGACCAGCGCTCGTAGCGCGGGTCCCGCAGCATGTCCATGACCGCGAAACCGTCCACGTGGGGCATGAGGAGGTCGAGGATGATGAGGTCCGGGTTCTCCAGCTTCACCTTCTCCAAGGCCTCGGAGCCGTCCCTGGCGGTGACGATCTCGTATCCCTCCTCCTCGAGGATCATGGAGACCACGTCGATGACGTCGGGGTCGTCGTCCGCCAGCAGTATCTTCTTGGCCATGGCAACTAACCGCCTTTCTCTCGCTCCACGCCGTTCCCGCCCGGCCCGGTGGGCTACCGGTCCGTCTTGCCTTCTACATGATTATATCCCCGGCGCAGGGCGAAAAGGTCTTTTCTTTGGCCGGCGGCGCGGACGGGCGGCGGGATGCGGACAGGCCGACGTGGCCTCGCTCGAAGCCTCCGCGAGAAAGGGGCGTATGCCGCGGAGTGGCGTCGCTAACGGGAACGTGGGGGTGGCGTGGCGGCCAGCCACCTCTCCTCCAGAGAACAGGTAACGCCGACCGGTATGGTGAAGCTCACGCGCGTGCCTCTGCCGGTCTCCGGCACCGGGCTCTCGGCGCGGATCTCGCCGCGGTGCATGTCCACGATGCGCTTGCAGATGGAGAGCCCCAGGCCGGTACCCTCGGGAGCCTCCGGGTCTCCCTTGTAGAACTCCTCGAACACGTGGGGGAGCTTGTCCGGCTCGATCCCCGTGCCCTCGTCCTCCACGCTCACCCTGACGGCGTCGTCCTCACGCCCCGCGCGGATGGTTATCCTGCCCCCGCGCGGTGTGTAGCGCACGGAGTTCGACACCAGGTTAAGGATCAACTGCTGCAGGCGGATGTCGGAGGCGAAGACCTCGGGCAAGGGTCGCCTGATCTCGGTCACCACCACGATGCCCTTGGGCTCGGCCAGCTCGTGGGCCATCTCCACCGCCGCCGACAGCACCTCCTCCCAGGAGACGGTCTTGAACTCCGCCACCACCTGCCCGCTCTCGATGCGCGAGAGCTCCAGGAGGTCGCTGATGAGCTCCATCATGCCGTCGATGCGCTGGATGCTGCGGCGCACCCCGTTCAGTAGCCTCTCGTCCAGGGCATCGGAGCCCTTGCGCAGCAGCATCTTGAGATACCCCTGCACCGCCACCAGCGGGGACTTCAGGTCATGGGTGACCATGGAGAGGAAGCTGAGGAAGTGGCGGCGCTCGTCCATGGCGCGGGCGAGGTCGCGGCGCGCCTCCTCGGCATCCCGGGCCAGGATGTCCCTGGCCTCCGCCATCTCCAGCACCATCCCGCCCAGCTCCGCCAGGGAATCCAGGAAGTCGAGCTCCTCGCGGTCGAACTTCCTCTTGCGGGAGAAGAAGAGGCACATCACGCCTCGGACCTGTTCCCGGTCGCGGAAAGGAAGGTAGATTATGGAAGTGATTCCCGTGCGTTCCAGGTCCTCGCGCGCCGCCACCCGGGGGTCGCTGCGCGCATCCCATGAGAAGAGGGAGCTTCCCTTGAGCACCTGCCGCATGGCCTGCGGCGACAGCAGGCGGTCCGCGGAGACACAGCCTTCGTCAAGGCCGCAGCTGATACGGTGCTCCAGCTCCTCGCTGCCCGGGCGTACGGTGAAGAGGGAGCAGCCCTCGGCTTCGGTGCCGCGGGCGATGGACTCCACCAGCGCCCGGAGGACGTTCTCCACCCCTCCCGCCGCCACCACCGAACGCGCTATCTCCTGGATGATCTGCCGACGCAAGAGATCACCGTCCCCACTCGGGCCGCCTGCCCGCCGGCGGCCTCGCTTTCCCCGGCCGCGTCTCCCGGCGCCGCCGCGCCGTCTTCCTGCTCCCGGCTTGGTGCGGTCGTGATGCGATGGATGGTGCTGTGGCTGTGTTGATGGTGCGAGATCGAGGTCTATTATACCGCAGCGCCGGAGACGCCGTTATCCATGTACGTGGCGGGTTGTTCATCCGCGGGTGGGGCGTGTCCGGCGCCCTCCTCCGGGAGGCGTCGACCGGAAAGCCGGAGCTGTCCGCCCGCGCACGGGGCGGCGCTGCCCGGAATACCCGACGGGCGCGCGGACCGGCGGTCCTTTTCCCGTGCGGGCGGCTGGCCGCCGACGGGCCGCGGCGGTATCCCCCTGCTATACTTGTAGTTGACACGCGCGAGCCGCCGCTGGGTACCGGGATGCGGCCGGATGCCTGGAGCGCATGGAATAAATATCCAGGCGAGAGCGGAAGGAGCCGAGGAAGATGTTCTCGTCACTGCAGCGAAAACAGCTCATCGAGGATGCCCGGTCCAGGGTCTTCGACGTGCTGGTCATCGGCGGAGGGATAACCGGCGCCTGCGCGGCACGCGACGCGGCGAGGCGGGGCCTGTCCACCGCCCTGGTGGAGAAGAACGACTGGGCCTTCGGCACCTCCTCCCGCTCCTCCAAGCTGGTGCACGGCGGCCTTCGCTACCTGGAGCTCTTCGACTTCAAGCTGGTCTTCGAGGCCTGCCGCGAGCGGCGGAGGCTGCTCCTCAACGCCCCCCACGTGGTCTGGCCGCAGCCCTTCGTCTTTCCCGTGTACAAAGGGGACAAGAACCCCCTCTTCGTCATCGCCATGGGGTTGTGGCTGTACGACATCCTGGCCCTCTTCCGCAACGTGCAGAACCACCAGCTGCACGGCAAGAGGCGCATCCTGGAGGTGGAGCCGGAGCTGGACGCCTCGCGCCTCAAGGGCGGCGGGCAGTTCTACGACTGCTCCACCGACGACGCACGTCTCACCCTCTCCCACGTCCAGTCCGCGCACCTGGAGGGGGCGCTGTGCCTCAGTTACGCCCGAGTGGTGGAGCTCCTGCGCGAGAGGGGCGCCGTGCGCGGAGCCCGGGTACGCGACGAGGTGGGAGGGGGCGAGTTCGACATCGAGGCCAGAGTGGTGCTCAACTGCACCGGCCCCTGGACGGATGCCGTCTGCCGGCTCGACGAGCCCGACGCCGCCCCCAAGCTGCGTCCCACCAAGGGCTCTCACGTCATCGTGCCCTGGGAGAGGGTGAGGGCGCACAACGCCCTACCCATCATCTCCCCCCGCGACCAGCGCCTGCTCTTCCTCGTGCCCTGGGGGGACTACGCCCTCATCGGCACCACGGACACCGATTACGAGGGCGATTACGACCACGTCAGGGCCTCGGGAGAGGACGTGGACTACATCCTCGAGGCCGCCAACCACGCCCTGCCGAGGGCGAACCTCGACCGCGGCGACGTCATCAGCACCTATGCCGGCCTGCGCCCCCTGGTGGTGGAGGGAGGCGGCAGGGACGTCAAGGAGAGCCAGGTGTCGCGGGAACATTCCATCTACGAGGGACACTCCGGGCTCATCACCATAGCCGGGGGGAAGCTCACCACCGCGCGTTCCATGGCTGAGGAGCTGGTGGACTTGGCGGCGAGGCGCCTGGAGGAACGCCACGGCGTGAAGGCGGACGGGTGCACCACCAGAAGGGCGCCGGTGTTCGGAAAGGACGGGAGGGACTTCGCCCGGCGCCTGGAGAGGCTGGCACGGGAGGTACGCCTGGACGGGGATGTCATCGCCAAGCTGCAACTCCTGGGCACAGGGGCGGTGCGGGTCCTGGGCATGCTCTCGGAGGACGCGGCGCTTTCCCGCAGGCTGGGGGAGGACATCCCCTACATCGAGGCGGAGGTGGTCTATTCCGCGCGCGAGGAGATGGTGGTCTCCCTCACCGATTTCATGGTGCGGCGAAGCTTCATCTTCTACGAGGACCGCGAACAGGGCTTGGGATGCGCGGACCGGGTGGCGGAGCTGCTGGGGCGCGAGCTGAGCTGGGACGAGGGAGAGAGAGCGCGCCAGGTCGAGGAATACCGCCGCGTGGTGGAGCTCTCGCGCGCCTACCGGGACGAATAGGCCCGCGAGGCGGAAACTAGCCCGCGCGGGCTTTGAGGCTCTGCGTCCCCGCCACGAGGCGGCCGGGGTACCGGAGGCATCAGGCAACGAGAGGGCTTACGGGCGGGAGGCAGGAATGGGATACTGGGACGATTTCACGGGCGAATACGAGAGCCTTTTCGACCGCGACCCCATGTACGCAGACGCCCTGCGGATCATGGTGGAGCTGGTGGGCGACGCCGCCCGCAAGCGCGTGCTCGATCTGGGCTGCGGCTCCGGCACCCTGATCTCCCTTCTTGCCGAGGAGAGCCCCGACGCCGAGATCTACGGCGTGGACCCCTCGGAGCGCATGGTGCAGAACTGCGTCAACCGCTTCCGAGACCTGCCCAACGTCCACATCTCCATCGGCTCCGCGCTCAGGGTCCCCCTGCCGCCGGAGTACGTGCACTGCGCGGTCTCCAACCTAGCCCTACACCACGTGCCCCCCGACGACAGGGCGGCCTGCGCCATGGAGCTGGCGCGGGTGCTGAAGCCGGGAGGCAAGCTCGTCTACGCGGACATGTTCTGCGACGTGGATGCCCCCGCCGACGATCCCGCACGCGCCAGGGACATCATCTGCAAGATGGTGGGCAAGAGCCTCTACGACCTCGAGCACGGCGCCTTCGAGACCATGCTCCTGCACATCGGGGACATCCCCGCCGTGATCAGGGAGGAGGGCGAGTATTTCACCACCCACGAGGTCTGGAGGGAGCGCCTGGCCGCGGCGGGGTTCCACCGCTTCGAGGTCATACCCGTAGAGCCCGCCGAGTTCGGCTACCGCATCCTCACCGCCTTCAGGAGATGAGCTCTCGGCTTGGCATGTGCGCTTCCGGGGTGGCGCATGCAGAGGGAGGCTTGGACTCGTCCGTTCATGAAGCGGCGGGAAACGGCAGGGCGGCGGTGCCGGGCTTTTACCATCCATAAGTTACCATATATTGAAATACCATATTATGGCTGGAGGAGCGACGGTATATCCGCGGACCTTCGTCGAAGAAGAATCGCACCATATCGCCGGAGCTCCCGCCCTCGGGGTATGGCAAACGACCCCGGATCTGCGGCCTCCATCTCTCATGGTCATGGCGCCTGTCGGCCCCCGATGCTTCCGCCCCTGTAAGGTCTATCCATGATGGTGAACGGGCTGGCTCAAGACCTTGCTCCCGGTCAGGGCATCCTCATTCCAAGCCCTCCAGGTCGCAGGTGCATTCCCTGCCCAGCACCCTGGCCTCCGCCAGGTTCCCGGCCACGATGGGGATGTCCAGGGGGTGGCTGTAGGGAGGGGCATAGGCCAGGTCCAGGGAGGAGAGGTCGCCCGCGGTAAGGCCCGCCGAGACGCATACCGCGAAGACGTCCAGGCGCTTCTCTACCACGGCGGGCAGGTCTCCCACCACCTGGGCGCCCAGGATGCGCCCCGTCTTCTCCTCCACCGTCACCCTGGCGGTCATGCGGCCGCCGCCGCGGTAATACCCCGGCAGCACCGCGTCCTCGAGGGTGACGGAACGCGCCTCCATGCCCGCCTCCCGCGCCTCCGCCTCGCTCAAGCCCGTCTTGCCCGCCGTCATCTCGAAGGCCTTGAGGACGAAGGTGCCCAGCACGCCCGGAAACCTCCCCTCACCCCCGGAGGCGGTCTCCGCCGCGGCGCGCCCCTGCTTGCGGGCGGTGGAGCCCAGCGGTATCCAGGTCTCCGCGCCGGAGACGAGGTGGCGCGCGGTGGCGCAGTCCCCGCAGGCCAGGATATCGGGGACGCTGGTGCGCATGGCTTCGTCCACCCTGATGGCGTCGCGGGCGCCCAGCTCTATGCCCGCCCTGCGCGCCAGGTCGCTCAGGGGCCGTATGCCTATGGCGAGAAGCACCATGTCCGCCTCGAGTTCCCCCCGGGTGGTGGCGACTCCCGCCACGGCGTTATTGCTGCCCAGGATGCCCTCGACCCCGGCGCCCAGGTGCATCGCCACCCCGTTGGCCTCCAGGTGAGCGCCCAGCTTCCCCGCCAGGTCGGCGTCCAGGGGAGGGAGCACGTGGTCGGCCAGCTCCACCAGGTGTACCTCCATGCCCAGGCGGCGCAGGGCCTCGCACATCTCCAGCCCGATGGCGCCTCCTCCCACGATGACCGCGCGGTGGGGAGCCTGCAGGTCGATGAAGGATTTCATCTCCAGGGCGTGGGTCAGGGAGCGCAGCACGAAGACCCCTTCCAGATCCCGCCCGGGGAGGAGCGGCACGAAGGGCGCCGCGCCGGTGGCGATGATCAGGCGGTCGTAGGGGATGGAGAGCTCGCTCACCCCCTCCAGGTCGGCCACGCGCACCCGCTTGTTCTCGGGATCGATCTCATTGACGCGGTGGCGCAGGAAGACGCGGATGTCCTGCCTGCTCTCGAACTCCTCGGGCAGGCGCGCCAGCAGTCGGCGCCAGTTGGGGCTGTAGCCGCCGATGAAATAGGGGAGTCCGCAGCCGGCGTAGGAGATGAACTCATCCTGGTCGTAGATCTCGATCTCGGCTTCGGGGCAGCAGCGCCGGGCCTTGGAGGCCGCGGTTGCCCCTCCCGCCACTCCTCCGATCACCACGATCCTGCGCGGCTGTTCCATCCTCCTCACTCCTCCCTCTCGCTTACGCCGGGCTTCCCTCGCCGCTCGGCCTGCGGACCCTGCCGGAGCCCGAGACGCGCGCCGGCGCCGGTTACCCGGTGGTATAATGCTCTCGGTCCCGTGTTCTATCATTCCCCTGGAGGGAGGCTGGGAAACGGTGCGCGAGGCGTACATCGCCGGGGTGGCCATGACCGACATCGGCTGGCACGAACGCGACCCTCACGAGCTGGGGGCGGAGGTGTGCGCCGGGGCGCTGCGGGACGCCGGCCTGCTGCCCGCGCAGGTGAAGGGCCTGATCTCGACCCCCCACGGATACATGGCCCCCGCGCGCAAGATGATCACCCAGCGCATGGCGGATTACCTGGGGATGCGATGCGGCCTTATGCTGGAGATAGACAGCGGCGGGAACTCCAGCTCCGTGGCCGTGCATATCGCCAGGGACCGCATCAGGCAGGGAAGCATAGACTCTTGCCTGGTCTTCGCCTCCCAGAGGGAGACGCCGCCGGGCAGGATAAAAGAGGACATCCTGGGGCACTTCCACCTCATCAAAGCCGCCAATTCCCTTTACGATTCATACCAGGCCGCTTTCGGGGTCATCAGCCCCCTGCCCTTCTATGCCATGGCCGTGCAGCGTTACATGCACCTGCACTCCGTGTCTCCCGAGGACATCGCGCGCGTGGCGGTGCTCCTGCGAGAGCACGCCCTGAAGCACCCCCAGGCCGCCTACAAAGAGCCCCTCACCCTGGATGAGGTCATGGAGAGCAGCTTCGTGTCGCCCCCCATCCGCCGTCTGGAGTGCTCGGAGATGCACGACGGCGCGGCGGCGGTGCTCCTGGTGAGCGAGGAGCTGGCGCGGGGGAACCCCAGGGCGGTGCGCATAGCGGGCATGCGCGAGGCGCACGACCCCACCAGCTTCGTGCCCTACCGGGGCGAGATATCCAGGTTCCCCTGCGTAGGGAGGGCGGCGCGCGGCGCCCTGGAGGAGAGCGGATACGGCATAGCGGATATCGACGTGGCCGAGGTCTACGGCGCCTTCGCGGGCATGGAGCCAATGATGTACGAGGAGCTGGGGTTCTTCTCCCCCGGCGAGGCGCCGGCGGCGGTGAAGGAGGGGCGCACCACCCACGGGGGCGAGGTGCTCATCAACCCCAGCGGGGGCAGGCTCTCCCTCGGCCACCCCGCCTATGTCACCCCCCTGCTGGAGTTCATCGAGGTGACGCGCCAGCTGCGGGGGGAGGCGGGAGAGCGCCAGAGGCCGGGTGCTGAGGTAGGGCTGGTCCACACCGAGCAGGGATTCATCAACGGCTCCATCGTGGCCGTCCTCGACCGGAAAGGCGCGTGATATGGACACCAGGCCGTACATGCAGGACAGGGCGGCAGAGGAGTTCTTCTCCCGCCTGGAGAAGGGCGAGTTCAAGACCACCCGCTGCCGCGCCTGCGGAGTGACCCACTATCCCCCGCGCGTGGTATGCTCAACCTGCCTGGGGGAGGAGATGGAATGGGTGGACCTGCCGCGCGAGGGCACGCTCGTCGCCTTCACCCAGCAGAGGGACGCCATACGCTGCCGCCGGCCGGACGTGCTGGGCATCGTTGAGTTGGAAGATATAGGAAACGTTTTCACCCGTATCGACGCCGCCCTGGAGGAACTCCGCATCGGCATGAGGGTCGCCTTCGATACCTGGACCTCCCCCGACGGCGTGCCCCTGCACCAGTTCCGTCCCCTCTAGGACGGCTCCTGGCTACAGGCGCGCTTCGGCCGCCTCCAGGTCAGCCGGAAAGCCTCGGCGCCCGGCCCCTCACTCCACCCCGATCATCACGTTGGTCGCCTTGATGATCACATAGACCTGCTCGCCCTCGGCCAGGCCCAGGCTCTCGGCGGAGGTCTTGGTGATGACGGAGAAGATCTCGTCCCCTCCGGCGAGCTCCACCCGCACCTCCGTGTTCACCGTGCCCGGCGTGACCGCCTTCACCGTTCCCTTGAGGACGTTCCTCGCGCTGATCTTCATGGTTACACCTCCTGGACGGAAAAACAGGTTACCCCATTCATTATTCTTGTCTCGGCAGGATCAAAAACATGCGGTTGGAGCCGGAGGCCGCCGTATGAGGCGCGCGAAAGTGGATGCGGTGGAAAGCGGGCGTTTCAAGGCGTGGCGCGAAGGGAAGGGCTTCGCTCCTCCCCGGGAGTAGCCCGCGCCGACCTCACTCGAAAAGGTAGAAGAGATGGCGACCGTAGCGGTCGAGGCCGAAACCCCGGATCAGCTTCCGGGTCTCTTCCTGGAAGAGGAAGGCGGCGAGATCGCGCGCTCCCTCCACGTTGGTATCCGGGAAGACGGCCGGGTTGGTGACGATCACCGAGTACACGTTCTTCAGCCCCGCATCCCCCTCGACCATGACCTCGAGGTCGAGAGCCTGGTCGAGGACGATGAAGGTCGCCCGGTCGGCGAGGGTGTAGGCGCCCTCCTGGTCGGCCAGCCTCAGGGTGTACCCCATCCCCTGGCCGCTCTCGCGGTACCAGTCCCCGGAGGGCTGGATGCCCGCCCTCTCCAATACGCTCAGCTCCATGGCGTGGGTCCCCGAGGCGTCGCCGCGTGACAGGAAAGTGGCGCCGGAGACGCTGATGCGGGCGAAGGCCTCCGCCGCGTCCGACATCCCCCTGACGCCCGCGGGGTCGTCCGCGGGCCCCGCGATGATGAAGTCGTTGTACATCACCTCGCGGCGGCTCTCCCCCAAACCTGCCTGCATGAACTCGGCCTCCGCCCTCGGCTCGTGGGTGATGGTGACGTCGGCCTCTCCCTGCCGCGCCATGAGCAGCGCGGCGCCGCTTCCCACGGCCACCGCCTTCACCCGGTAGGGGTATTCCTCCTCGAAGCTCTCGATCAGCGCGTCGAGCAGCCCCGAATCGAGGACGCTGGTGGTGGTGGCGAGGATGAGTTCGCTTCTCTCCTCATCGGGGATGGAGGGGGGCGCGCAGCCGCCGGCCCACGGCGAGATCGCCGCCGCCAGCAGGGCGGCCACCAGGATCCAGGCTACCTTCTTCATCCACCCGCGGCCTCCATGACCGTCGCGGCCCGCCGCGTGGCGGCGAGGACGCCTCTCGGCCGGCCTCCTGGCCTCGCGGGCGGCGGGCTCGCTCCATGGCCCGCGGCGCGGCCGCGCGCATGTTCGTGGCGGGTTCGTCACCTCACGATCTCCATGCTCACGATGCGGTGGATCCAGTAGAATCCGTCCTCGCTCCCGACCACCAGGCGCACCGGCCCCTGTTCCCTGGGGATGGGCGCGCCGTTCTCCGCCCAGGCCAGGATGGTGTCCGGACGCATGGCCATCTCATAGCTAACCCTGGCCACGTAGCCGTCCCAGGCCTCCATCCTCACCTCGACGAACGGTTCCTCCACGCCCTGGCCCCGGAGGACGTCCCCGAGGCGGGCCCCCGTCCACACCCCCGGCTTCTCCATGCCGTTGGAGCGCACGAGCACCGTCTCCACGTCGACGTTCTTGTATCCCCTGATCTCATCGGTGTCGATATCCGGCCTTTCCCCCAGGGGGTCGTGTATCTCGATGGTCCTGCATTCCTCGTACATGCCCTCCAGGCGTCTCTCGCTCTCCAGGAGCATGGGGGAGTCGTTCCGGCTTCCGCCGCATCCATAGAGAAAGGCGAGGGTAAACGCCGTGATCAGCAATGCCGCCGGGATGCAGGGATGCCTGCGCATGCGGCTCATTCCTCCACGCCGAGGTGTCGGATCAGGGGGATGATCATCACCCCTAGCGGCCAGGAGGACATGGGCGCCCACGCCAACCATAGCACCAGCGAGGTCATGCCCCCTTCGGCGATGAAGGCGAGGGCCGTGGCCGGCGGAGAGATATGCTCGCCGGGCGCCGCATCTCCCGATTGCGGGCCGCCGCCGGGGACCGGCTGCGGGGACGTTTCCAGGGCCGGCTGCGGGGGCGTTTCCGGAGCCGGTTGCGGGGACGGCGCCGGCTGCGGCGCGGGAGCCGGCGGAGGCGCTGGCGCGCTCACCGCGCCGTAGACCGCGAGGGAGCCCTCGGGGACCGCGCTCGCGGCCGGGGGCTGCTCTCCGGCCGGCAGGGGCAACACCCCCACCGCGTAGACCATCCTGGCGCAGAGCGGGGTGTTGGCGTCTCCTCCCTGCTCCCTGTTCCCGGGGGAGGCTTGGGGGACGATCAGCCGCAGGCTGCCTTCCTCTCCCTGCAGGGTTTTCCCGTTCTTCTCGTAGGCGATGATCGTACGCAGGCCTCCGGGATAGCAGCTTCTTGCCTGGGAGAGGCTGAGCGAGACGGTGTATCCGTCACGGGCCATGACCTCCACGCCCGTGGCCCCGGCGGCGACGCGCAGCTTTTCGTCCAGGAGGTAGGTGAGGGGCACGCCGCGGTAATCCGCCTCGTAGTAGGTGAACGGCTCCTGCGACTTGAGGAAGGTGTAATGGCCGGAGAAGGAGGGCATGGAAGCGATTTCGGACATGGTGAAGACGAAACCGCCGCCCGTGGCCGCGTGACAATCATTCCAGGCCTGCACGCCGGCGGCAAGGGAGGAAGCCAGCATGACCGCGAGCGCGACCGCGGCGGCCCGCGGCATGCCCTTTCCTCTCTCCTTCCTACCCGCGTAGGAGGCGGTCGAGGCGCCCAGCAGCAGCAATGCGGGGATGAGGAAAGACAGGGGCAGGATGGGCGAAAACGGGCGGGTGGACGGGACATCGCCGTAGACCCACAGCTCGTCCAGGGGCACCTGCTTTGGGTCGGGACGTTCGCTCCCCTCGTCCACGGGACCGATCTCTATCAGCCTGAGGTTGGAGACCCACGACGGCTTGTTTATCTCCCCATCTTCGTATTGCGGCATCACCAGCCGCAGGGGCCCGTTGCCGTCGGGCTCCGGCTGCAGCCTCTCGCCGTTCATCTCCCAGGCCAGCAGGGGAAGGAGGCCCTGCGCGTTGCGGCGCTTGAGGTCGGCCAGGGTCAGCACCGAACCCACCGCCGGCCAGAAGTAGCCATCCGGGGCGATCAGCCTGACCTCCGCTCCTTCCGCCGTTATCCCGCACCGCTCGAGAAAGAGGTGGAGAGCGACGCCTTCGAACTCGGTGTCTTCGACCGTCTGCCAGTTGTTGATGCTGTGATAGGTAGCCCGCGTGGAGGGCATGGAGAGGACCTCGTCGTAGCCGACCACGAGGTACTCCTTTCCCCCGAAGCCGTAAACGAGGAAGAGCGTCAGGGATATCGCCATGAGCAGGGACGCGAAGATGAACGGCCACCACCGTTTCCGGCCCATGCACCCTCCTTTCCAAGCACGGGAGGCCCGCCGGTTTCCCGGCGAACCCTATCGGCCTCCGGCCATGGCTTGCGCTTTAGGCCGGCAGGCTCGGAGAGCGATACCGCTTCAAGATAGCATGAGCCTCGCTTCGCGTGTCAAGTTCGCGGCATCCCGACGGCCTTAACGGATAACCCGCGCGCCGGCGGAGATGATGCGGGCGGCCTCGTGCGGACGCACGGGACGAACGCATGCTCCGCGCGGCGGGGAAAATGCCCGGCCCGCCCTGTCGCCCCATCGGCCTTGCCGGGCCGGCCTGCTCCCCTGCGCGGCTTTTCGCGCGGGAGGAGAACGCTCGCAAGGCGGCCTTGAGGACGACGCGGGCGGCATACTCGGCCCGGGACGCGGCGGGCGGCGGACGGTGCGCGAAGGGTGGTGCTTTCACGTCTCCGTAGGCGTCTTGCCCTGGCGGCGACATGTTGGTGATCGGGGGAAAACCGGGAAGATGAGAGGGGGTCGCGGGAAACGGCCGGCCATCTCGTCTATCTCGTTGATCGTTGGGGGCTGACCCCCAAGGATTGGCGGATGTTGCCGGTTGACAGCGGAGGTAGCCCATAGTACAAATTGATTGGTTTTCCGAGCAGCCTGCTCCTAAGGCGCGAGCTATGGAGGGCTGCCGATAGGGTGGGATTGGAAACGGTCCCGCCTCCCGTGTTTGGAAAGGAAAACCGGCTATGCGATGCGAGCGTGGCGTCCTTTCCGCATGGGGGACGCCCCCCTTTTTTTCGCGAGCCGTCCTTTCCTGCGCGGAAAGGGCGGCTTCTTATTGCATGGAGCAAAAGGCAGTCGCGAAAGTTGATTCGCGAAGGGAGGAGGAGACATGCGAAAACACCTTATCGTCATGCTTGGAGCCCTTCTGTGCCTGGCCTTGGCCGCGCCCGTGGTCGCGGCTTCTTCGCCGGCGCGGGAAGACGTGGGCTTTCAGGCCGACGCGGTATCCGGTGCATCGCCAAATTACCGCGTCTTCACCGAAGCGGAACTGAAAGCGATGAAGAAGCATGTCCAGACCCTTGACGGCGGGGGCGACATCGTCTCCATCAGCGAGGGGCTGGCGGGCGGCCATTACACCTGCCAGAAAAACTCCGATCCCTATACTTATTTCGAGCAGGATTGGAAGGGCGTGAGCCTCTCCTACCTGCTGGAGCAGGAGGTGGGCCTCAAGCCGGACACCACCGGCATCAAGGTCATCGCCGACGACGGCTACGCCGTCACCCTGACCCTGGACCAGATGAGGCAGAACGGCAACCCCAGGGGGTTGGACACCATCCTGGCATGGCAGAAGGGAAAGCCGAGCGCGGACAACCCCCACGCCCCCGATGCCACCGGGGCACCCTGGGTGGCGCCGCTCCCCACCGACCAGGTCCTGGATGAATCCGAGGGGCCTTTCCGGCTGGTCATGCCCCAGAAGGTGGAAGGGCCGGACCCGCGCAACGTCGCTTATTCGCCCGCCGGCACGGGAGATGCCAACTGGAACAAGGCGGTGCAGCGCGTGCGGGCCATCGAGGTGCAGCCGGTGCCTCCGGGAATACCGTCCATCGACCCCGCCGCCATACCTCCGAGCGAGATCGTGGTCTACGGCAACATCCTCAACCGCAAGACCCTCACCGTGGACCAGCTTAAGTCAATCGCCCCCGTCACCGCGGATTACCCCTGGAAGAACAAGGCCGCCGAGACCGGCGTGGACGCTTGCGCCGGCATCCACATGGACTGCCTCCTCGACCAGGTCGTCGGGCTGGGGGATGTCGCCACCCAGGTGGAGCTGCTCGCCGCCGACGGCTGGGGGTTCAAGGACCGGTGGACCCTGGACCAGATTCGGGACACCTACGGACCCGACGGCGACCTCAAGTTCATGCTGGCCTGGAACAGGAACGGGGAGGACCTGGGACCCGAGCCCGATGGCGACGGGCCCATCCAGATGATCAAGCCGCAGTTCGATCCCGACGACACCAACACCAGCAAATGGCTGAAGTGGGTGCGTACGGTGCAGGTCGACGACGGCGACGAGGCAAACGACGACCCGGCTCCCGATCCCACGCAGATCCCCACCGACCGCGCCATCTTCTGGGGGGATATCGACGCCGGCAACGTGCCCAGCGAGTGGTTTTTCGCCGAGGGATGCACCGGTTTCGGCTTCGAGGCCTGGCTGTCCATCGCCAACCCCAACTCCTGGGAGAGTAAGGTCATCGTGGATTACCATATCGAGGGCGAAGCCCCGCAGCAGCAGACCCTTACGGTCCCGGCGCGTACCCGGCACACCATCAACGTGGCCGCGGTGATCGGCGAGGGCAAGAACTTCTCCGCCCGCGTCGAGGGCTATCACGGCGACTCCATCGTGGCCGAGCGCGCAATGTATTGGAGCGGTAAAACGGGCGGGCACTGCGCCTCCGGCGTGAATGCGCCGGAGGAGCGCTGGTACCTGGCCGAGGGATGCACCGCTGGCGGCTTCGAGACCTGGGTGCTGTTGCAGAACCCGGGAAGCGAAGACGCCACCGTGAACCTCACCTACCTGACGGATACGGGAGAGGTGAAGGGCAGCCCCGTGCTCGTGCCGGCCATGTCGCGCCGCACCGTCAACATAGCCACCGACGGGGTGGCGGACAGGTGGGACGTCTCCACCATGGTGAAATCGGATCATCCCATCGTGGCCGAGCGGGCCGTGTACTGGAACAATAGGAGGGGCGGCCACTGCGAAATGGGAGTGACCTCGCCCGCCAGCCGGTGGTACCTGGCCGAGGGCGCCACCGCGGGCGGTTTCGAGACCTGGGTGCTGGTGCAGAACCCCAACGACAACGAGGTCAGGGTGGACCTGGCCTTCATGACCGGCTCCGGCCCCGTGGCCCCACCCGAGCTACAGGACTATGTCATAGCGGCGAGGTCGCGCCACTCCTTCAACATCAACGCTTTCGTCACCGACTACGATGTCTCCACCATGGTGACGTCCGAGGGAGGCGGCGTCATCGCCGAGCGCGCCCTGTACTGGAACGACAAGAGCGGCGGTCACGACGCCCACGGCGTGGAACGCGCGAGGTTCAAGGCCTTCCTGGCCGAGGGCGCCACCGCGGGCGGTTTCGAGACCTGGGTGCTGCTGCAGAACCCCGGCCCCTCCGATGCCACCATCCATATCACCTACCAGACCCTGGAAGGGGCCATAGAGGAGGAACCCATGACGCTGGAGGCGGGCAAGAGGGCCTCCGTCAATGTGGGCGCGGAGATCGGCGAGACCTACGACGCCTCCATCCTCATCCGTTCCTCCGCCCCCGTGGTGGCGGAACGGGCCGTGTACTGGGATTCCAAGATCGAGGGAACCTGCTCGACGGGCTACGCGAGCTGGTGAGAGGAGCGCGGGTCAGCGACGAGCGTGGCGCGGGCGGTAAGGAGTGGGGGCGAGGCCGCGGGCTGATGGCACCGCCCCCCGCTAGGGCCGTAAAGCCGGATCGCGGGACGAGATCCGGGCGCGGCGCGGCTCCTTGACAAACAAAGAGGGCATAATATAAGTATTTTTAAACCGGGAAAGCGTATAGAGCGCGCGGGATCGAGACCAAGGCCAGCCTCCATGCGGTCTGCGCTCCCCGAGGGTTTTTGAACCCTCCGCTCGATGCGCCCCGTTAAGAGCGAGAGCGCACAGATCAGCGGGAAACACACAATAAGAAGCTCTTAAATACTAATACTTGTACATAGATAAAGGCGAGCGATTGGATTCGGTTGCGGGAAGTGGATGGTGAATCGCCCGCTCGCGGGATCGAGGCGGCTCCTCCGGGCAACGTGATGGGGATGGGAAAACGGAGAGAGGGAGAGAAAAGGTGTAGGGGAATGGGTGAACGCGGCCGAAGCGGCATGCGGATCGGCAGGTACGCTCGGGAACGATAAGTGGCTTGTATATAAAATATTTTATCATTATCATTAATACATTTATATCATATAATTATATTCGATGTAAGGAAGTAAACGTTGCGCACGAAGCGTAATATGAGGCGGCGTGAGCCCCTGGCGAAAGCAGGCGAGAGCGGGAAACCAGCGCTCGGAACGAGGTGGGCGGCGGTCCGTACACCGCGCGATCTAATCAACCCCACTTTCCTAGGTCGGCCCATCTCTTCCGGGCGCTTCTTCCATATATCCCGATCGCAATCCCTCTTACCATGAAGGTACCGGTCTGACAGGAGGTGAAAGATTCGTGGAAGGAAAGGGAGTGACACGGCGACAGTTCATCAAGTACGCGGGCGCCACCGCGGCCTTGCTGGGCTTGAGCCAATCCCTGGTCCCGGAGATCGCCCGAGCCCTCGAGGAGCTCACCTCGGGCAAGCCGCCGGTGCTCTGGATCCAGGGGCAGAACTGCACGGGCTGCTCGGTATCTTTCCTCAACACCAACTTCCCCAATGCTGCGGAGCTGGTGCTGGACAAGCTGTCCGTGCGCTATCATCCCACGGTCATGGCCGCCGCCGGTGACCTCGCCTTCGGGGTGCTGGAGGAGACCGCAAAGGAGCTGGCCGGCAAGTACGTGCTGGTGGTCGAAGGGCCCGTCCCCACCGCCGAGGGCGGCGAGTTCTGCACCTTCGGCCTGGAGAAGGAGACGGCTTCATTCAACGGTTATCAGCGCCGCAAGGACAAGCCCATGACCGTGTGGATGGAGGAGCTGGTCCCCGGCGCGGCGGCGATCATCGCGCTGGGCAACTGCGCCTCCTTCGGCGGCATACCCGCCGCCAACGCCTCGGTCACGGGGACCAAGGCGGTGCAGGACATCGTCAAGGAGATCAGCAAGGACAAGCCGGTTATTAACATCGGCGGCTGCCCGTCCCATCCGGACTGGTTCGTCGGCACGGTCCTCGATTACCTCATCAACAAGAGGGTGCCGGAGCTGGACAAGCATAACCGGCCCAAGGCTTTCTTCGGAAAGCTCATCCACGAGAACTGCGAGCGGAGGGCATCCTTCGACGCCGGCCTCTTCCTGGAGGACTGGAACGACAACAACCCCGACATGAAGCTCTGCCTCTTCAAGATGGGGTGCAAGGGCCCGGTGACCTACGCGGACTGTCCCACCCGCCGCTGGAACTCGGGGGTGAACTGGTGCGTGGGGGCCAACGCGCCCTGCCACGGCTGCGCCGAGCCTACCTTCTACAAGGACCTCTCGCCGCTGTACGAGCCCCTGCCCAACGTGAACTTCCTGGGCATCAACACCACCGCCGAGACCCTGGGCTGGGTGGCCGCCGGCGCCACCGCGGCGGGAATCGGCGCGCATTACCTGTACAAGCAGTTGGGCAAGAAGGCACCCGAGGGAGGTGAGCAGTAAATGGCGCAGCTCATCAGCATCGACCCAGTGACGCGCATCGAAGGCCACCTCCGCATCGACGTGGAGGTAGAGGACGGCAAGGTAAAGGACGCCTGGTCCTCGGGCACCATGTTCAGGGGCATCGAGATGCTCCTCAAGGGCAAGCACCCCTTCGACGCCCAGCAGGTCACGGAGCGCATCTGCGGCGTCTGTCCCCTGGTGCACGGCACCGCGGCCTCCTACAATCTCGACGACGCGCTGGGAGTGGAGCTGCCCGACAACGCCCGGCTCATCCGCAACCTCTGCCTGGGCGCCAACTTCATCCAGTCCCACATCCTGCATTTCTACCACCTGGCTGCCCTGGACTACGTGGACGTGGCGGCGGTGGTCAACTATTCCGGGAGCAACGCGGCGCTGAAGGCCATCAAGGGCAAGGTGGCGGGCCTGGTGAAGGCGAACGACGTCTATCCCTTCCTGCCGCGTTACGAGTCGGACGATTACGTGAGCGACCCCGAGCTGGCCACGGTTCTCGTCGGCCACTACGTGGAAGCGCTGGAGATGCGCAAGAAGGCGCAGGAGATGCTCTCCATATTCTACGGCCGCATGCCCAGCTTCGTGGGCACGGTGCCCGGCGGGGTGACGGTGCAGCCCACGGTATCCAACATCGCCGCCTTCCGCGCCCGCCTGGCGGAGCTGCGCTTCTGGATCGACAACGTCTACGTGCAGGACATCCTCACCGTGGCCGGCGTGCCCGCCTACCAGATCTTCTTCACCGCGGGGGACTCGGGCGGGAATTACCTGGCCTACGGCGGCTTCGACGAGGACTCCAATGGCACGGTGAAGTTCCTGCCGCGCGGATACATCACCGGCAATGACGTGGCGGCGGTGAAGGAGTTCGACGAGAACAAGATCACCGAGTCGGTGAAGCACTCCTGGTACAGGGACGAGTGCGAGGGCCTGCACCCCAAGGAGGGCAAGACCGAGCCCGAGGTGGGCAAGGAGGGAGCCTACTCCTTCCTCAAGGCGCCGCGCTACGACGGCAAGGCCATGGAAGTGGGCCCCATGGCGCGCATGCTGGTGCTGGCCGGCCTCGAGCTCTCCGGGAAGATATCTCCCGACAAGCAGAAGCTCATGCCGCTCGTCAAGTCACTCGGCCTGGACGCCAAGGTCATGGAGCTGGCCACGGAAGGGAAGTTCGGCATCCTGCCACGCCACGCCATGCGCGCCTTGGAGTGCAAGCTCATCGCCGACCAGATGGACGTATGGCTGGACGAGCTCAAGCCGGGCGAACCGATCTACGACAAAAAGGACATCCCGGGCGAGTCGTACGGACGCGGCCTGGTGGAAGGCCCGCGCGGCGCCCTGGGCCACTGGATCCACATCAAGGGCAAGAAGATCGACAACTACCAGGCCATCGTGCCCACCACCTGGAACGCTGCCCCGCGCGACAAAGAGGGCAACCGCGGGCCCATCGAGACTGCCCTGCTGGGACTGCCGGTGCCCGACGCGGAGAACCCCATCAACGTGGTGCGCTGCGTGAGGTCCTTCGATCCCTGCCTGGCCTGCGCCATTCATGTGATCCACCCCGAGCACAACGGCGTCAAGAGCTTCCGCGTGGTTTAGGAAAGGGGGATGCGGATGAAAGAGAGGATACGCATCCCGGGCCCGGCGAAGGTGATGTATGCCACATACCTCAGCGCGCTGGCGATCTCCATCTACGTGGGTTTCAACAACCTGCACCCCTTCCTGGAGGGTTGGAGGTACCCCTGGCAGATGAGCATCGCCCAGTTCGTCAACCTGGTCACCATCTGGATCGTGGCCTTGACCGCGGGCGTGTATATCTATTACGCCACCCTGGGCAGGCCCAAAGGGTGGAACGAGCCCATGGGGTGGTACCGGATGGTGATCGCGCTCCTGGCCATCTGGTACTTCCTGCTCACCTACGCGGTTCTGCTGCCCAACAGCTGGATGAGGTGGCTGAACGACGCCTTCGGCGGGATCGCCAACACCTGGAAGGTCTATGACGTGTTCCTGTGGATCGTGCTGCTGGCGAACATCATCTATCTCTATGCCCGCTGGACCAAGTCCGAGAGGTTCCCGCGCTTGAGGGCGGCGGCCAGGAGAGAGGGGGTGTGAGGATGTCGGGTAAGACCGGATTCAAGACCTTCGCCGGCGGCATCCACCCGCCCTACAACAAGGAGCTGGCCAAGGACGAGGCCACCAAGCCCTGCCCGGTGCCGGCGGAGGTGTACATCCCCCTCTCGCAGCACATAGGCGCGCCCAACGTGCCCCTGGTGTCGGCGGGAGACCGCGTCGAACTGGGGCAGAGGATCGGCGCCACCGACGCCTTCGTTTCCGCCCCCGTCCATTCCTCGGTGGCGGGGACGGTGAAGGAGATCGCGGAGGTGGCCGGTTTCACGGGCGCCAGGGTGAAGTGCGTGGTCATCACCCCCGATGCGGAGCAGCCGGAGTTCTCCCGGCAGCCGGGCAAGGACCTCGACGCCTATTCCGACGAGGAGATCAGGGCCATAGCCCGCGAGGCGGGTCTGGTGGGCATGGGAGGGGCCGCTTTCCCCACCCATGTCAAACTGACGCCCCCCAAGGACAAGCCGGTGGACACGGTGATCATCAACGCCTGCGAGTGCGAGCCCTTCCTCACCTGCGACCACCGCCTGATGCTGGAGCGCCCCTCCGACCTCGTGGCGGGGCTCAAGCTGCTCATGAAGGCCGTGGGAGCGAAGGACGGCGTCATCGGCATCGAGGCCAACAAGATGGACGCGGTGGAGGAGATGCGCAAGGCCGCGGCGGGCGTGGACGGCGTCAAGGTGGATATCCTGGACGTCAAGTACCCCGAGGGAGCGGAGAAGATGCTCATCTTCGCCCTCACCGGGCGCAAGGTCCCGCCGGGCAAGCTGCCGTCCGAGGTGGGATGCCTGGTACAGAACGTGGGCACCGCCATCGCCCTCTACGAGGCCGCGGCCTGGGGCAAACCGCTCTACGAGAGGGTGGTCACGGTGAGCGGTGACGGGATAACGAAGCCGGGGAACCTCCTGGTGAGGATCGGCACCCCCATCCAGTCCCTCATCGACGCCTGCGGCGGGGTGAAGGGCGATACGGCGAAGATCATCATGGGCGGCCCCATGACGGGCTGGGCACAGCCCGGCGCCGGGGCTCCCGTGGTGAAGGGCACCTCGGGGGTGCTGCTCTTCACCGCGGACATGGTGGACGTGGGCGAGGAACACGAGTGCGTGCGCTGCGGCAAGTGCGTGGACGTCTGCCCCATGTTCCTGCAGCCGAACTTCATCGTGCAGGCGGTGAAAAGGGAGGAGTGGGACAGGGCCGAGATGTGGGGCGCCCTGGACTGCTTCGAGTGCGGGTGCTGCTCCTTCACCTGTCCCGCCTACATCCCCCACGTGTCCTACGTGCGCAAGGCCAAAGCCGATATCGCGGCCCTGAAGAAGAGATAGGAGGAGGTGATGTAAGTGGCTGAACTGCTGACCAACGTCTCTCCTCACCTGCACAAGAAGGACGAGACCATCTCGCGGGCGATGAAGGACGTGCTCATCGCCCTCGCGCCCGCGGCGGTGTGGGCCCTGGTGGTCTTCGGGTTCAACGTGGTGCTCATCCTCGCCGTGAGCTGCATCGCGGCCGCTGTCGCCGAGGTGGTCATGCGCAAGATCATGGGTCGCAAGATCACCCTCAAGGATTACAGCGCCATGGTGACGGCGGTGCTCTTCGTCTTCCTGCTGCCGCCCACCACGCCCCTGTGGGTGGTGGCCATCGGCTCCTTCATCGCCATCGCGGTGTTCAAGGAACTCATGGGCGGCCTGGGCAAGAACGTGGTCAACCCGGCCATCGCCGCCAGGCTGCTGTTGTGGATCACCCCCCTGAGCATTTATACCACCAAGTTCGTGCGCCCCTTCTACTGGAAGGACAGCGGATTCTTCACCCCCATCGCCACCAGCTTCAGCAAGGGGGTGACCACCTTCCAGACCCTGGCGGGCAACACCGTGGACGTGGTCGCCGCGGCCACTCCCTTGTCGCTGCTGAAATCGGGGCGCTGGGGGGTCGAGGTGATCACCGGGCCCACTCCCATCGGCGCCACCTGGACCAACAGCGCGGGAAGGCCCACCCTGGGCTCCATGTTCCTGGGGCTGAAGAGCGGGTGTATCGGCGAGGTGTCGGTGCTGCTCCTCCTGCTGGGAGGCCTGTACCTGATATGGCGGGGCACCATCGACTGGCGCATCCCCACGGGGATCATCGGCAGCTTCCTCCTGCTCAACCTGGTCTTCTGGAAACAGCCCTTCTACCAACTCTTCGCGGGTGGGCTGTTCCTGGGAGCCTTCTTCATGGCCACGGACTGGGTGACCAGCCCGGTGACCAGGAGAGGAAAGTGGATATATGCCGTGGGAATAGGGTTGACGGTGTTCCTCATCCGACTGTTGCATTACCGGCCCGAGGGGGTGGCCATCGCCATCCTCATGTGGAACATCGGGACCCTGGTGATCGACCGCTACATCGCGCAGCCCAAGTTCGGCGAGGTGGGAGTGGGGCTGTTCAACAAGCTCCCGGTCCTGCCGGAGCCGGCGCCGGCGCCCGCGAAAAAGGAGGCCTGAACCGGGTCAGCGGTCGAGTACGGAAATCCGATATGCGAGGAGCGGTCCCGCGGGGGCCGCTCCATCATCTATGATGGGATGGAGATGGAGAACGAGGAGAGCAAGGACGCGGCCGGCTGCGTGGTGGTCGGGATCGGCAATCCCCTGCACGGCGACGACGGCGTGGGGGTGCGCGCCCTGGAGTACCTGCGCGGCTCCTTGCCCGACGGCGTGGAGCTGGTGGAGGGGATGATCTACGGGCCGGACCTGCTGCCTTTCCTGGAGGGGCGCGGAAAGGCCATCTTCATCGACGCCATCGACGCCGGCGAGGAGCCGGGGGCGGTGTTCCGCTTCTCGCCGCGGGAGGTGAGGCAAGAGCACGGGGCGCCGTCGCTCTCCCTGCACGATTTCGGGCTCTACGAGCTCATCGCGGCCGCCGAGCTGCTGGGGCAATGCCCGGAGGAGGTGACCGTCATCGCCGTGCAGGTGAAGAGCCTGGAGGTGGGGACGGAGCTTTCCCCGGAGGTGGAGGCCGCCCTTCCCCACGTGCGCCGCCTGGTCCTTGAGGAGCTGGGGAAGGCGAACGGGGCGAGCAGGGCTTTCGTGGAGATCGAGGTCACGGGCATCGTGCAGGGGGTGGGTTTCCGCCCCTTCGTCTACCGCATCGCGCGCGAGCGCGGGCTCGAGGGGTGGGTGATCAACACCCCGGAGGGGGCGCGCATCAGGGCCGCGGGCGGGAGGGAGGCCCTGGCGTCGTTCATGCGTGCCCTGAAGGAAGAGGCGCCGCCGGCGGCGGTCATCGAGGAGATCGAGGCCGAGGAGGTCTCCCCCTTCGAGGCGGAGGACTTCCGCATTGAGGAGAGCTGCGTCGAGGGGGACAGGGTCACCCTGGTATCGCCCGACCTGGCCACCTGCGGGGACTGCCTGCGCGAGCTCTTCGACCCCGCCGATCGCCGCTACCGCTACCCCTTCATCAACTGCACCAACTGTGGGCCGCGTTTCACCATCATCGCCGACACCCCCTACGACCGGCCGCTCACCACCATGGCCTCCTTCCGCATGTGCGAGGAATGCGAGCGGGAGTACCACGACCCCTCCGACCGGCGCTTCCACGCCCAGCCCAACGCCTGCCCCGCCTGCGGGCCGCGGCTCTGGCTGGAGGACGGCTCGGGCGAGGCGGTGGAAGGCGATGCGGTGAGGGAGGCGGCGAGGCTGCTGCACGAGGGGAAGATCGTGGCGGTGAAGGGGCTGGGCGGATTCCAGCTCGCCTGCGACGCCACCTCCGACGCGGCGGTCTCCAGGCTGCGGGAGCGCAAACGCCGCTACGCCAAGCCCCTGGCGGTGATGGTGCGTGACCTGGAGGAGGCCAGGCGTTACTGCCGGGTGAGCCCGGAGGAAGCGGAGATGCTCTCCTCGCCCCGGAGCCCCATCGTGCTCCTCGAGGAGAGGGAGGATTCCCCCCTCTCCCGCGAGTTGGCCGCGGGCCTGCGGCGCCAGGGGGTCTTCCTTCCCTACACGCCCCTGCACCACCTGCTGCTGCGCGAGGCGGGGATACCGCTGGTGATGACCAGCGGCAACATGAGCGAGGAGCCCATAGCCAGGGAAAACGAGGAAGCCAGGGATAGGCTTTGCGGCGTCGCCGACGGCTTCCTCCTCCACGACCGCGATATCCTGGTGAGGTACGACGACTCGGTGTGCATGGCCCTACGAGGGCGGGAGTACCCCATCCGGAGGGCGCGCGGCTACGCCCCCTACCCGGTGATCCTGGCGCGGGAGTGGGGGACGCAGGTGCTGGCGCTGGGAGCGGAGCTCAAGAACACCTTCTGTTTCCTGCGCGGCAGGCACGCCTTCGTGGGCCAGCACGTGGGCGATCTGGACGACCGCGAGACGCTGCGCCACTACGAGGAGGCCATGGAGGCCGTGCGCCGCCTCTTTTCGCTCCGTCCTGAGGTGGTGGCGCATGACCTCCATCCCGACTACCTCACCACCCACCTGGCGGGGGAGTTCGGCCTGCCCGCGGAGGGGGTACAGCACCACCACGCTCACGTGGCGAGCTGCATGGCCGACAACGACCTGGAGGGCAGGGTCCTCGGCGTCTCCTGGGACGGCACCGGCTACGGTCCCGACGGCACGGTGTGGGGCGGCGAGTTCCTCCTCTGCGAGGGCGCGGAATACGAGCGCGTGGCGCACCTCCGGACCTATCCCATGCCGGGGGGAGACGCCTGCATGAAGGACATCTTCCGCATGGCCTTCGGGGTGCTGTGGGAGGTATGCGGGGACGGGGAGGAGGCCGTGGATATATTTTCCAGGCTTTTCCCGGACCTGGCGGAGGCGGCGCCGGCGCTGGCGGCGCAGGTGAAAAGCGGCCTCAACACCCCGCTCACCTCCAGCGCGGGGAGGATGTTCGACGCCGCGGCCGCCCTGGCGGGGCTGAGGGAGCGGGCCTTTTACGAGGGCCAGGCCGCCTGCGAGCTGGAGGCCGCGGCCGCGGGGGGCATGGACCCCTATCCTTGGGAACTCGACACCTCCTCCTTTCCCTGGAAGCTGGATACGCGACCTGTCTTCCGCGCCCTCCTCGATGATCTCAGCAGGGGGGTCGGGACCGGCGAGATCGCGGGGCGTTTCCACGCCTCCCTCGCGGAGGCGGCGGCAGCGGTATGCGCGGGGCTGGCGCGCGAGACGGGGGCTGAACGCGTGGTCCTCAGCGGGGGGGTCTTCCAGAACGCCCTCCTCGCGGGAGCGGTGGTCGCAGGCCTGGAGGCAATGGGCATGGCGTGTTACCTCCACCGTCGGGTACCATGTAACGACGGTGGGATCTCCCTCGGACAGGCGGTGGTGGCGGCTCGCCGCCGGGAGGCGAAGACGTAAGGATAGACGAGGCCACGGAGGAAGAGATGTGTCTGGCCGTTCCCGCTGAGGTCGTCGAGCTCATGGAGGACGGACTCGCCCTGGTGGAGATCGGCGGGGTGCGCAAGCAGATCAGCCTTATGCTGGTGGACGACGCGGAGATCGGGGACTTCGTCCTCGTGCATGCCGGTTTCGCCATCGAGAAGGTGGATGCGGAGGAGGCGCGCAGGACCCTGGAGATACTGGAGGAGTACGCGCACCTCGACGAGACGGGGCCGGGTCTTTACGCTTGAATATGTCGCCGGGATATCCCCTCCGTGCCGATAGGTGCACGGTATTCCGAGGTGTGAGACCCGACTCCGGGGGGCAGATGAGGTCACGAGCATGAGATTCGTCGACGAGTTCCGCGAGCCGGAGCTGCTCAGGGGGCAGCTCGAGGAGATAAGGAGAATCGGCTTCCGCGCCTCCTTCATGGAGGTGTGCGGCACCCACACCATGGCCATCTCCCGCGCCGGCCTGCGCCCCCTGCTGGCGGGGCGCGTGGAGCTGGTCTCGGGGCCCGGCTGCCCGGTGTGCGTCACCTCGGAGGCGGACATCGGCAGGGCCATCGCCCTGGCGGGCCTGGAGGGCGTGACCCTGGCCACCTTCGGAGACATGATGCGCGTGCCGGGACCCCAGGGGACGCTCTCCGAGGCGGCCTCGCGGGGAGCGGCGGTGAAAGTGGTCTATTCGCCCCTGGAGGCGCTGCGCCTGGCGAGGGAGGACCCCGGACGCAGGGTGGTCTTCCTAGGGGTGGGTTTCGAGACCACCGCCCCGGCGGTGGCCGCTTCCCTCCTCACCGCCAGGCGGGACGGGGTGGGGAACTTCTTCGTCCTCAGCCTGCACAAGCTGGTGCCGCCCGCCCTGCGCGCCCTGCTTGAAATGGAAGACTTTGCCATAGACGGCTTTCTCCTCCCGGGACACGTGAGCGCGGTGCTCGGCGCGCGGGCCTACTCCTTCCTGGCCGACGAGTACGGCGTGCCCGGCGTGGTGGCGGGATTCGAGGCCGCGGACATCCTCCGAGCCCTGTGCATGCTCATGGAGATGAAGCGGGGGGGAAAGGCATCGGTGGCCGTCGAATACACCCGTGCCGTGAGGGAGGAAGGAAACCCCCGGGCGCGGGCGGTCATGGAGGAGGTCTTCGAGCCCGCGGACGCGGAGTGGAGGGGGCTGGGGATCATCCCCGCGAGCGGCCTTCAACTGCGGGAGGAATTCCGCCCCCACGACGCCGGCGCCTGGGAGGTGGAGTCGCCGGCGCCCGCGGGCGACAGGGGATGCCGCTGCGGCGACGTCCTCTGCGGGAGGATCAGGCCCCCGGACTGCCCCCTCTTCGCGCGCGCCTGCACCCCGGAGAGCCCGGTGGGCCCCTGCATGGTCTCCACCGAGGGGACCTGCGCCTCCTACTATCTCTACGACTTCCGGGAGGGAGAGGGGCATGTCGGGTGAGGCTCTCGCCGTGGCCCACGCGGGGGAACCCCCGCGTGGAGTGGAACCCCGCTCTCGAAAACAACCTCGCGTTGTGAGCGAGTTGGGTTCTGTTAAAAAACCACCGACCCTTTCGCCTTAAGATGATGTATGGCAATAGATTCGGGCAGGCGACGAGGAGGATGAACGGGAGGAGATCTTGTCCGATAAAGTCATAACCCTGGCCCACGGCGGGGGCGGTTCCCGCATGCAGGAACTGCTGGAGAGAGTCGTATTCCCCCTCCTGGGCCAGGGGTCGCTGGCGGAGGCCGAGGACGCCGCCGCCCTCGTCCTGCCCGGGAAGGCGGACGGAGGGCGCCTCGCCTGCACCACCGACTCCTTCGTGGTCAAGCCCATCTTCTTCCCCGGAGGGGACATCGGCAAGCTGGCGGTGTGCGGAACCGTCAACGACCTCGCCATGCGGGGCGCCAGGCCCCTCTACCTGACCATGGGCCTCATCCTGGAGGAAGGCCTGCCCTTCGAGACGCTCGAGCGGGTGCTTTCCTCCGCCGCGCGCTGGGCGCGGGAGGCAGGGGTGGCGGTGGTGGCCGGCGACACCAAGGTGGTGGAGAAGGGCGCCGCCGACCTCATCTACGTGAACACTTCCGGCATCGGGGTCATCCCCGCGGGGCGCGAGGTCTCCATCCGCGGGGCGCGTCCGGGTGACGTCCTGCTGGTCAACGGCTTCCTGGGCGACCACGAGGCCGCGGTGCTCAGCCGCCGTGAGGGTTTCGGCTTCGAGGTAGAGGTGGAGTCGGACTGCGCGCCCCTCAACGGGTTGGTGGAGGCCATGCAGGAGGCGGGCGAGATCCACGCCATGCGGGATGCCACGCGCGGGGGCCTGGCGGCGGTGCTCAAGGAGATGGCGGCCTCCTCGGGGGTGTCCGTGGAGCTTGTGGAGGAGAGCATCCCGCTGCGCGAAGGGGTGCGAGCCTTCTGCGAGATGCTGGGTCTGGACCCCCTGCTCCTGGCCAACGAGGGCAAACTGGTGGCGGCGGTCCCGGAGGGCGATGCGGAGGCCGTCCTGGAGGCCATGCGCTCCCATCCTCTGGGGGCGGACGCGGCGGCCATCGGCAGGGTGGTGGAGGGGAGGGCCGGCGAGGTCGCCATGTTCACCCCCCTGGGGTCTCACCGCCTGCTGCGCATGCCCTCGGGCGAGCACTTCCCCCGCATCTGCTGATAAACCCATCGGGGTCATATGTCTCCCGCAAGATACGGTATTTATCCCGCACACAAGGAACCGGAAGCGGAACGGCTAAGTAATATATGAACATAAGTTCCCGTCAGAGGGTGAAGATGAAGAATTACATAAAAGGAGCTGAACGAGGAGGAAATGGCAGTAGAATCGCTCCCGAAGTTCATACGCTCACATTACGAGATACATGAATGGAAGCACGCATGTGCTATCCTGAGCCAGGACTTCCCCAATGAGTGGCAAGACATCGTGGACGTGCTCACCAGCTTCCGACTCCTGCGCAGCGACATCTTGAGGCCGGGAGGCCGCCTCTCCCCCATATCGGAGAAATTCAACGACATGTTCGAGGATAGAGGTTGGGTGGAGAGGGGTTTTGATACCAAGATGGTTGTAGATGAGAACGAGCTGGAATCGCCGACCCACAAGGTCGATTGTTATAAGAACAGGATAGCTATTGAGATCGAGTGGAATAACAAAGATCCCTTTTACGACCGGGACTTGAACAACTTCCGGCTCCTCTTCGAGCTACGTGTCATCAGCGTCGGTATAATTATTACTAGATGCGACGAACTGCAAGAGGTTTTCGACGAACTGGGAAAAGGGTCTTCGTACGGAGCATCGACGACGCACATGAGCAAATTGCTGCCACGCATTGAGGGTGGCGGGGGAGGCGGATGCCCCGTGCTTGTATTCGGGATCTCCAGGAGGTTGTACGTTGAGGATTGAGGAACGGGAAAGCGGCAAAAGAGCCGGTGGTCCTTCTAGTGACCTGCTTGACCTGGGAGAGCGCAGATTCGGTACCATCCTGGCCGATCCACCATGGCAGTTTATGAACAGGACTGGAAAGATGGCGCCAGAGCATAAGAGATTGAAGAGATATGCAACCATGTCTTTGCAGGAAATCATCGAACTTCCGGTAGCGCGTATAGCCGCGCCCCAAAGCCATCTCTATCTCTGGGTCCCGAACGCGTTGATACTTGAAGGCCTCGAGGTCATGAAGAGATGGGGCTTCACCTATAAAACCAACCTGGTATGGTACAAGATCCGTAAGGATGGGGGTCCAGACGGACGAGGAGTAGGGTTCTATTTCCGTAACGTTACGGAACTCGTGCTTTTCGGCGTCCGCGGCAACCTTAGAACGGCGAAACCCGGAAGAACGCAGGTAAACATAATACGCAGCAGAAAGCGTGAGCACTCCAGAAAGCCGGACGAGCTTTACGACATCATCGAGCGATGCAGCCCCGGACCCTACCTGGAATTATTTGCGAGGCACAGTCGCCCTGGATGGTTTCAATGGGGGGACGAAGCCCCTGACCAGCAAGGATGCGAGGTCATCTGCCTGGGGAAAGAACCCATGGCTCTTTTTGAAACTGTAAACTAGCACACCCCGGATTGTAGTTATTTTCTGGACTGTTCCCAGATCTTTACCCATTCCTCCTCGGGGAACTCCGCGAACTGGATGAGGGTCCCCAGGCCCTCGCGGGGGTGGAGGAAACACTCCTTCCACAGCTCGTTGGAGGTGTTGATGTCGAAGGGATTGAGGCCGCGGCAGCGCAGGTGCTCCACCATCTCCTCGATGTCGCGCACCTTGAAGGTGAGGTGGTGGATCCCCTCTCCGCGCTTCTCTATGAAGCGGTTGACGAAGTTGCCGGGATCGTCGGAATACACCAGCTCCAGCATGCTGCCCGAGCCCATGAGGAAGGTGGTGAAACGGAACCCGCCCCACTCCATGTCGAAGACCTCCCTTGCCCCCAGCACGTTGGTGAGGTAGTTCGCCGCCCGGTGCTTGTCCCTCACCGCGAAGGCCACATGATCGAGCTTCTCCACCAAGTCCATGGCATCGGCCTCCTTTTCTGGAAGGCGCTTCCGCTGCGCCCCTTGCCGGTCTCCTTACATGATATCCCCGGGGCGGCGAGGAGAACAGGCGCACGGCGTTTTCGCCCGTCGGGACGCCTTTACGGAAGAGGGAAGTCTTGCGCTCCCGCTCAGGCGTCCTCGGAGCCCTGCTGTTCCAGGTATTTCATGAGCTGCATGGTGAGCATGTAGGACTGGTTGCGGTTCTCCATCATCAGGGCCTCGTCCATGCAGGATGCGTTGAGGCCCGCGTTCAGCGCCTCCTTGGTGAGGTGCAGCGCGAAGGGGCTCTTGTAGGCCAGGTTCTGGGCCACCGCCCTGGCCCTCTCCATGAGCTCCTCCCGCTCGCAGAGGTGGTTGGCGAGACCGATGCGCCAGGCCTCCTCGGCGGGGACGCGGTCGCCGGTGTAGCACATCTCCGCCGCCTTGCCGAAGCCCACCAGGCGCCAGAGCAGGTAGCTCGAGGCCAGGTCCGCTCCGCCCACGCCGATGTTGATGTAGGCGGCGCAGAACACGGCGTCGCGGCTGGCGATGCGGATGTCTGAGGCCATGGCGAAGGACATACCGGCGCCCATGGCGTAGCCGTGCACGGCGGCGATGACCGGCTGGGGGCAGGAGCGCATGAGCTTCAGGATGCCCGAGAAGCGCGCCTGCTTGCGGTAGATGTTCTCCGGGGTCATGCCCTCGGCCGAATAGCCCTCGGTGGCGTCCTTGAGGTCGAAGCCGGCACAGAAGCCCTTCTCTCCCGCTCCCGCGAGGATGATCACGCTGGTGTCGAAGTCCTGCTGGCGCCGTTCCCAGAAATCCAGCAGCTCCTCCATCATCTGCCGGTTCACCGCGTTCACCGACCTGGGGCGGTTGAGGGTGAGGGTCCCCACCGCTCCCTCGACCTCGTACAGGATAGTCTCGTAGTCCATCACCTTACCTCCTCGTGTCGCATGGCCCGAAAAGACCGCTCCGCCGGCCCGGTGGCCCATCGAGCCGATCCCCGCAGGCCGGCCTGGACCACTGCTGAAGTCAACGGACGATCGGCAATGGCCGTCAGTCCAGCGATTCGAGAAAAGCCGCCATCATCTGCTTGACCTGCGATTCGGAGTAGAACTTGGGGTCCACCATGTCCGCCTCCAGGATGACCCCGCGCACCCCCGTCTCCGCGGTGACGCGCCGGGCGATCTCGTACTCCCCCAGGCAGTAGCTCTTGCAGGAGTGGTTGGAGTGGATGACGAAGCCGTCGATGGCGTAGTCCCTTATGTAGTCCACGTACATGGCCGCCCGCCAGGGCAGGCGCAGGTTGGGCATGACCCTCTGGTAACACTCCGCCAGGCTCTCCAGGGGACGGTCGGGGTCGAACTCGCCCTGCCACACGTTGGTGTAGGTGTCCACGGCGAAGCAGGCGCCCAGCTCCGCGCAGAAGCCGAAGAAGTCGCGCAGGGCGTACCAGGGCGGGATGTGGTCCCAGAGCAGGCGGTAGCGCTCGTCCTCCACCGCGCCGATGCCCGCCTCCACCCGCTCCCGCACCTGCGCCAGCATCTCCTGGTAATATCTGTAAGCGGTCTCCGTGCCCCGCAGGGTGACGATGAGCGCCATGTGCAGGAACATGTCCGGCGAGTTCAGGGGGCAGGGGCGGGCCTTGCGCAGCTCCTGGATCTCGCTCCACAGCTTGGCGGTGTCGCTGGAGAGGCGCAGCGTCTCCCACAGGCGGTCGCGGTCCACCTCCCGGCCCAGGATGTCCCCCAGCTCCGCGAGGATGCGCTCCAGCTGGCGCACCAGGTACTCCCTGTCCCGCGGGGTGGGCTCCCCGTCGCAGTAGGGGGTGTCGAAGAAGAGCAGGGGCACGCCGAAGCGCCGGCTGAGCACCTCGTACCACTTGAACATGGTGCCGCAGCCGTTGTTGCAGGCGAGCAGGAGGTCGGGGGCGGGCAGCGCCCCCAGCGGCCCCTCGCCGCGTTCCGTGGAGGCGATGGTGCAGCGGGCGTAGGAGCAGACGCAGTCGTCGAAGCCCAGGTCCCCGGCGGCGGAGCAGAGGTCCCCTCCCAGGCGCTGCGCCCCGATCATGGCGCCGTAGTTCTCGGGAAAGATGGGGATGACGTCCGCCGCCAGCAGCAGCTCCACCGGGGCTCCCGAGGTGACCCAGGCCTTGGGCCTGTCTGAGGTGAAGGCCTCGGTGTAGTAGGCGGTCATGGCCTCCTTCATGGTATCCTCGCAGGGCAGCTTCGGTCTCTTGGCCATCGCCGTCACCTCCCCCCGCCCACCATCTCGGAGAGGGCCTGCAGGCGCGTGCGCATCTGTCCCGTGGGCTGGAAGGGGGACTCCAGGTCCAGGCGCACCGAGGGGATGCCCTCGGCGTCCAACCGCTGCTTCAACCCCGGGTAGTCGAAGGAGTGGAACTCGCAGAAGGCCTGCTGGATGAAGACCACGCCCCGCGCGCCGCCCGCCGATATCCCCGTGATCAGCTCCTCCTCGCGCCGGTTGTCCGGGTCGCGCTTGGTGGGGCAGGGACGCCGCCGCAGGTAGCGCTCGGCCAGCGCCAGCATAAGGTCCCCGTTCTCCCGCACCGCGCCGGCGGCGAAGCGGGAGGCGGTGCACAGGTCGTCCCAGACCACCTCGAGGCCGTACTCCTGCAGCAGGTCGAAGACCTCCAGCTGCGGCACCGGCCCCCCCGCCAGGGCCACCCCGGCGCAACCTCTCCCCGCGCCGCCGACCTCCCCGGCCGCCGCGCTCAGGTCCACGGGCTCCCGGGGGAGGGAGGACGCCAAGGCGTGGAATCCCTCCGGGTCCATGAGTTGGAAGGCGAGGTGGGCGGCGTAGAGGGCGCGGTTGCCCAGGCCGCTTACCCGCAGGCCGGCGAGGGCGTTGCGGCAGCGGTTGTAGAGGCGGATGCTCTGGAACAGCCTCTCCCGGTCCACCTCTTCGCCGGCGAGTTCCTCGAGGTCCTCCTGGAGGGCGCGCGTCTCCGCGAGCATGAAATCCACCGCCTCGGCGGTGTGGGTGACGGTGGGGACCATGAGGCGCAGGACGCGCAGTCCCGGGGCGGCGGACTCCACCAGGTCGGAGAGGTTGCGGATGGTGTCGCAGGTGTGGGGCATGACCACCGCCGAGAGGTACCCGTAGGTGCCGTCGCCCAGGCCCTCCAGGAGGCTGCGGGCAAAGGAGCAGCAGAAGGGCTGCATGTACCTGCCGGCCACGTCGCCGGGCGGCGGCCCCTGCAGCAGCCGTACCGGAGTGAACCCAGCGGCGTGGATGAGCTCCACCGGCACATATGAGCAGAAGTAGCCCACCGCCCTGCGCCCCTTTTGCGCCGCCTCCCTCAGGCGGGCGTGCGGGTCTCGGACCACCTCCACCAGCTCATCGATTCCTTGCATACCTTTCATCCCCTCTGGGGTCGGGTCTTGCATCCTGAATTACATACCATATAATGGCAAGCAACCCAGTCACCAAGACCAGACCTCGCTAGCATATCTCGAACACGCACCGCTCCGCTCCCGCGGCACGGCATTCCACCTCGCGGGCGCGCAGCTCCTCGCCGCTGATGGCGCTGGCATATCCCGCCACGATGCCCGCGTAGAGGTGGCAGACCGGCTTCTCGGCCGGGCCCAGCCAGGCGGCTTCCTGGGAATTGGAGAGAAAGACCCGGATGGGATCGGAGCTGACCTCGAAGTCCAGGTGGCCCCAGCCCCCCTCGTCGGTAATGAGGCGCGACACCTGGCCCATCACCTTGAGGAAGAAGGAGGCGAGCAGGGGATCCGACCGCACGTCGTTCAGGATGGTGCGGTTGGCGATGAGGGGCACCAGCACGCGGGGTGCCCACTGCCCGCTCTCCAGGGCGGTGGAGACCTCCCAGCGGCAGAGGTTGTATCCCAGCTCGTAGAGGGCCCGCTCCTTCTCCTCCTCCGGCAGCCGCTTCTCCAGCACCCGGTGCATCTGTTCGATCACCTTCGCTCCGAACAGGATCTCCTCCACCCCCCCGATGCCGATGCGCCCGCGCTCCCGGTCCACGTCGTGCATCTCGAGGGCGCCGTGGCCCAGGAAGGCCTTGAAGAGCACCATCGTCCGCCGGGAGAGGGGGGGCACGCGCGAGAGCGGCCCGAGGAGGCACCTCACCAGCAAGGGATGCCTTTCCAGGAAAACGATCCCCGCCAGGAGCGCCTTCACCCGCGCGCGCTTCTTCAGCATCGTGTCTCCTTCCACGGTGGGCCGGGTTCCAGGGATTGATACATCTGCCATAATATGGCAAATAATCCAAGATTCAAGGCCTGACCCCGTCAATAGCCGGTCTCTTCCTGGAGCATGCGCACCAGGTCCTTCTTCACGATCTTGCCGATGGGGTTGCGCGGCAGGCTGTCCATGATCACCACCCGGCGCGGCACCTTGAAGCGGGCCAGCTTGTGGGAGAGGAACTCCACCAGCTCGCCCTCGCTCAGGGTAGCGCCGGGCTTCAGCGCCACCACCGCCACCGGGATCTCGCCCAGCCGGGCGTCGGGCTGGGGCACCAGGGCCGCCTCGGCGATGGCGGGATGGGTGTACATGAGCTCCTCCACCTCGCGGGGGAAGACCTTCTCGCCCCCCACGTTGACCATCTCCTTCTTGCGGTCCACCATGAAGAAGTAACCCTCATCGTCGTAGTACCCCATGTCCCCGGAGTGCAGCCATCCGCCGCGCAGCGCCTCCTCCGTCTCCTCCGGGCGCTTGTAGTACCCCTTCATCACCAGGGGACCCCTGATCACCAGCTCGCCCACCTGGTTCGGCCCCAGCAGGTTGCCCTCGTCGTCCATCACTCCCACCTCGACCCCGGGGTGGGCGAGGCCCACGCTCCCCTCCTTGTAGGGCATGTTCATGCGCTGGATGGTGGCGGAGGCGGAGCACTCCGTGAGCCCCCAGGCCTCGAGGATCTTGATCCCGAAGGCCTCGGAGGCGTCGTGCATGAGCTGCGCGGGCATGGCCGAGGCCCCGGATATGCCGATGCGCAGCGAGGAGAGGTCGTACTTCTCCCGCTCGGGGTGGTGGTAGAGCATGAAGTACATGGCCACCACCATGGGCAGGAAGGTGACGCGGTGCTTTTCCACGGCCTGGAACACCTCCACCGGGTTGAAGGGGTCCAGGAGCACGAAACAGGTCCCCACCCGGAAGCAGCAGAGCATGACGGTGATGCCGTAGCCGTGGAACATGGGCACCACCATGAGGGCGCGGTCGTCCTCCACCAGCTCCAGGACCTGGATGATGGCGTCGGCGTGGAAGAAGAGGTTGCCCTGGGTGAGCATGGTCCCCTTGGGGACGCCGGTGGTCCCCGAGGTGTAGAGGATCTCGGCCACGTCGTCCTCGCTCACCTCGACCCGCACCGGCTCATGCGAGGCGCCCGCCTCCAGCTCCGCGAACCGGAGCCCCTCCGGGTAGTCCCCGTTGACGATCAGCCACTTGAAGAGGGGCGGCTTCTCCTCGATGCGGGAGAAGAACTCGGCGAAAGCGGGGTTGGCCACCAGGGCCACCGCGTCCGAATCGCGCAGCAGGAACTCCAGCTCCCTTTCCTTGTAAAAGATGTTCACCGGCACCGCCACCGCCCCCAGGTAGGAGCAGGCGAAGAAGGCCACGATGAACTCGGGGCAGTTGTTGAGCATGATGGCCACCTTGTCGTCGCGCCCCACCCCCAGACCGGCGAGGGCGTTGGCGAAGCGCACCACCCGCGCCTCCAGCTCCCGGTAGGAGATGGGCTGGTCCCGGTAGATCACCGCGGGGCGGTCGCCCGTCTCGGCCGCCCGCGATGCGAGCAGTTCCTTGAGGGTCACGGCCCGTCACCTGCCCCGTCTTGCGGCCATGAGCATGCCGGAGCTGTCGCATTTCGCCTCGAGGTCCATGGCCACCACCTACCCCATCTTGAGCAGGACCTTGAGGTGGTCGCGGCGGTTCTCCTCGAAGTGGTCGAAGAAGTCGACGATCTGGTCGAAGGGGATGACGTCGCTGATCACCTGTCCCGGGTGCAGCTCGCCCCTGCCCACCAGGTCCACAACCTCCTTCATCTCTACGTTGTAGCCCAGGGTGGCGAAGTAGGTGTACTCGGCGGCGAAGGCGGCCAGCAGCATGAGGGGATAGGTGGGCGACTCGTAGAACGCGAAGCCGAGGATGCCCACGCGGCCGTTGCGGCGCGTGCCGTAGACCGCGGTGTCCAGGGTGGCGGCCGTGCCCACGCAGTCGAAGCTCACGTGCGCCCCCACCCCGTCGCAGATCTCGTACACCCGGCCGAGGACGTCCTCCTGCGCGGGATCGATGACGTGGGTGGCCCCCATCTCCAGGGCCTTCTGGCGCCGGATCTCCAGGGGCTCGCTGACCACGATCTTCGAGGCCCCCTTGTACCTGGCCACGTTGGTGAGGAGCAGCCCCACCGGCCCCGCTCCCACCACGTGCACGCTCTCGCCCGCCTGCAGGCCGGAGCGCTTCACAGCGCGGTAGACCACCGAGGTGGGCTCGACGGTGGCCGCCTCCTCCAGGCTCACGCCCTCCGGGAGCTTGTAGACCCCCTTGTAGTGCAGGGGCACGTACTCCGCGAAGGCGCCGTGGATGTGCATGCCGTGGGCCTTTGCGTTGGGGCAGAGGTTCCAGAGGTCCTGTTTGCAGTAGACGCATTCCCAGCAGGGATAGTAGGGCAGGCCGGTCACCGCGTCGCCCCTGGCCAGGCCGGTCACCTTCTCCCCCACCTCCTCCACCACTCCGGAGAACTCGTGCCCCAGGGCCAGCGGTGGGTTGAATACCGTCTGCGGCCCGTAGAGGTACTCGAAGACGTCGGTGTGGCAGATGCCGGCGTAGGCCACCTTGATCTTCACGTCCTCCGGACCCACCTCCGGCTCCGGGATGTCCTCGATCCTCATGTCCCGCTGCGCGTGCCAGACAGCCGCTTTCATGGCGTCCCCCTTTCCTCAGACCGCGGCCGCGCGGTACTCCCCCTCACATCTCGGCGGCCGCTCCGACCGATCCGGTGACGAGCGCTCATCTCCTCCGTTCCCGCACCCCTACGATCGAATAATATTTCATAGAATGTATTAATATATCGCCCTCTCTCAGATCCCCTCCTCACCACGGCCGTTTCAGCCGCTCGAGGAAAGCGACGCGGTCCTCCAGGGTCTCCACCACCGTGCGCAGGACCTTGAGGAAGCCCTCGATGTCCTCCTCGCTCACCTTCTCCCACACCGGGAAGAAGAGGGCCTGGCGGTGGCTGACGATGTTGTCGATCAACCTTCTCCCCTTGGGAGTGAACCTGAGCAGGGTCTCCCGCTTGTCGTTCGTCCCTTTTTCCCTTTTCACGAGGCCTTTTTTCTCGCATCTGTTGGCCACCTGGGTGAGGGTGGAGTTGTTGAGCGAGAGCAGCTCGGCCATGTCCTTCATGCGCAGGTCCTCGCGGAAGCGCAGGATGAGCAGGAGGTAGAACTCCACCTTGTCGATGTGATACAGGGAGAGCTCCTTCGCTTCCCACAGGGTGGTGGTATAGTCGAAGAGAGTGTACAGCCTCTCGATCTCGGGAAGATGGGAAAATATTCTGTCGCGGTCCACGGCGCCCCCTCTGGTTATTTCACAAAATAAATTATAATCATGGCTCCCTTTCGCGTCAAGCGTTTTTGGAAGGGACCGCCCGTTTGCGCAGCATATAGCCAGATCCTGATCACTTTCGGACATTAATCTAAAATATGGTCACGAAGTTTCGGATATATTATTGGATTATGATCATCATGCGGGGTGCCGGGATAAAGAACGCCGCTTTTGGGAAGAGGGGGACGGGGAGATCAGTCGGAAAGGGGATGAGGGTAGATGAAGATAGACGGACCGGAAGCATACGTCGAGAGCCTGCGCGCGCTGGAGCGGAGGATCTACGTCATGGGGGAGAGGGTCGACGACCCCGTAAACCACCCCATGATCAGGCCGTCCATGAACGCCGTGGCGGAGACCTACTCCCTGGGGGACGAGCCCGAGGCGGAGGAGCTGCTCTTCGTGAGGTCACACCTCACGGGAGAGCGCGTGAGTCGCTTCACCCATATCCACCAGTCCGCCGATGACCTGGTGAACAAGGTGCTCATGCAGCGCCTGCTGGGGCGGCGCACCTCCACCTGCTTCCAGCGCTGCGTGGGCATGGACGGTATCAACGCCCTCTACTCCGTGACCTACGAGTGCGACGAGGAGTGCGGCACGGAATACCACCAGAGGCTGAAGGAATACATCCGCTTCATCCAGGAGGAGAACCTGGTGGTGGACGGGGCCATGACCGACGTGAAGGGCGACCGCTCGCTGCGCCCCGCCGACCAGGCCGACCCCGACATGTTCGTGCACGTGGTGGAGCGCCGGTCCGACGGCATCGTGGTGCGCGGGGCCAAGGCGCACCAGACGGGGTCCATAAACTCCCACGAGATACTGGTCATGCCCACCGCCGCCATGCGGGAGAACGAGGCGGACTACGCCGTCTCCTTCGCCGTCCCCGCCGACGCCGAGGGCATCACCTTCATCCTCGGCCGCCAACCCTCGGACACCCGCAAGCTGGAAGGGAGCCCCATGGACGTAGGCAACCCCAGGTACGGCAGCCAGGAGGCGCTGGTGGTCTTCGACGACGTCTTCGTGCCCTGGGAGCGGGTGTTCATGTGCGGCGAGCACCGGCAGAGCGGCAAGGTGGTGGAGCGCTTCGCCGCCTACCACCGCCAGAGCTACGGCGGCTGCAAGGTGGGGGTGGGGGACGTGCTGGTGGGGGCGGCGCAGCTCGCGGCCTTCTACAGCGGGGTGGACCGGGTGAGCCACATACGGGACAAGATAACCGAGATGATCCACCTAAACGAGACCCTCTTCTCCTGCGGCATCGCCTGCTCGGCGCGGGGAGAGGCCACCCCATCGGGATGCTACCTGGTGGACGTGCTGCTTGCCAATATATGCAAACACAACGTCACCCGCTTTCCCTTCGAGATCTCGCGCCTGCTGCAGGACATCGCCGGCGGCCTGGTGGTGACCATGCCCTCCCAGAAGGACTTCGAGAACCCCGAGGTGGCGCCCTACCTCGAGAAGTACCTCAAGGGCTCGGCGGACGTGCCCACCCTGGACCGCATCAAGGTGCTCAAGTTCATCGAGAACATGACCATGGGATGCGGCGCCGCCGCCTACCTCACCGAGAGCGTCCACGGGGCCGGCTCCCCCCAGGCCCAGCGCATCATGATCTACCGCCTGGCCGACCTGGAGGAGAAGGTGAAGTTCGTCAAGAGGCTGGCGGATATCGAGTGAGAAGCAGTTGCTCCGGATGGAGCGGAGACCCGGGGAAAGAGATGGAACGGGGATCGGCGGGGCTGTTCGCATTCACCGGGCGCTGGAGGGGCAGGAGGACCTGGGTCCTCGCCACGGCGGCTTTTCTGGCCCTCGCCCTGACCCTGGCTATCATGTGGTACCTGCCGGAAGGAGGCGGGAGCGAGGACAGGAGGGCGGGGGCGGCGGAGAGGGGAGGGGAAGCAGGCGAGCCGGGCGGGAGCGCGGTAACGGATGAAGACCTGCCGGAGGCGGGACAAGAGCGGGGGCGGGACGGCGGGCAGGAGGCCCCCGAGACCGGCGCCGACGCGGGCCCCGCGCCGGAAGCGAACGTCCCCGGCCTGGTGGTGGAGTTCCCCGACCCGGCGGGAGGCGGAGGGGAGGCGAAGCCGCCCGGGGGGTACGGAGACATCACCGGCGACTGGGTCCTGGACATGTCGGGATCTGCGTACGGGATCAACAACTGCCACATAAGGCTGGAGGAGAACGGGAAGATCGCCACGCCCCCCGAGTATGAGCAGGTCTTCATCATCAAGGAGAGCGAATACGTCTGGGACCGCGGGACGGGCTCCTTCGCCGCCGGCATGCTGGTGATGGTGAGATTGGGACCCTCCCAGGCGGCGGTCCCCGCGGAGATCTACCTGGTGGGGCAGGTAGGGGAGGGCTTGAGCGAGGTCACGGGGGATTTCGTGGCCGAGCCTCAGGGAGATACCTACTCGCCCTACGCCCAGCGCGGCACCTTCCGCATGCACCGCTGAAGAAAAAGCCGCTCCTCTCGGGGTTGCGCCAACCCGCGGCGAGACCGCCCGGCAGCCGGCTTCGCCTCCAAGGACCCCACAACCTTCTGCTAACCGTGGTGGTCGGCGAAGGGTAGGCGAGCCCCGGCAAGGGGCGGGCCGGCGTGAACGTCAGGGACCTCGCGCGGGGACGGGCATTTGAAGGCCCGGTAAACGGCTGGTATACTTGAGCAGTAGTCGATAAGCTGTGGATGTTAGGGGCATTATCCAGCGGCATGGGACGCGAACGGGGGAGGTGATGCCGGAGGGATTGACGGACACCGCATCCATGTCCTGGCAGCACCTTTCGCGGAACCGCTGGAAAACAGAGTCACAGTAAAAAACGAAGCTCGAAAAGAGCCCCGGACCTCACCGGGACAAGAGGCTTCCCGCACCACGATCCCGATCCCGGGCTTCGGCCGGTGAATATGTCCTCGCCATCGCCCTCTGTTCAAGCCGGAGTAGGCCTCCCGCTCGAGGACGGGCTCATGCTTACTTTGCTGGATGCGGGCGACGAGCATTGAAGGGTATGGAAGGTCCAACAAGGGGGTAAGGGATATGCGCGTGAAATCGGCGATCATACTGACGGTGGCCTTGATGGTGCTCGCTCTCTCCCTCGCCGGTTGCGGCGAGAAAGGAGGGGGTAAGGTCACGGTGAGAATAGGCCTCACGGCTCCCCTGAGCGGCATAGGCGCGGGTTACGGCCAGGACATCAAGGCCGGTCTGGACATGGCCATAGACGCCGTCAACTCCAGGGGAGGAATCACCATAGGAGACACCACCTACATCTTCGAACTCCTGGCCTCGGACGACGAGATGGTCCCGGAGTCGGCGCTTTCCAACGCACAGAACTTCGTGCTCCAGAAGGACATCAAGGTGATCTGGGACCCCACCGCCAACACCATCCAGTCCCTGATGGGCATCAACCAGACGGCGGGCGAGGAGTTCCTGATCATGGCCTACACCAGCGTCCCTCTGTATGCGCAGTCCCCCAACAAGTACATGGTGACCCTTCCCCCGCCCTTCTCCGTATATGTCAAGGAATGGATCAAGATGGCCATGGGCAAGGGATGGAAGAAGATGGGTATGCTCCAGACCACGGGCGCTTACGGGGACCTGTGGGGTAAGACCATGAAGGACGCCTGGACCAAGGCGGGCGGAACGGTGGTGGCGGAGGCCCCGGCCAGCTATTACACGGAGTCCGACTTCACCCCCTACCTCACCACCGTCCTCGCCGCCAACCCCGACGTCATCTTCTGCGGGGGGCCTTCAGATCCCACAGCGCTGGTCATCGAGCAGGCACGCAGCCTCGGGTTCAAGGGCGGGTTCATCGTCATCGACCAGGCCAAGCTGGACGATATCGCGGACAAGACGGGCATGGAGAAGCTGGAGGGGTGCATCGGCGTGCTGCCCGTGGAGCAGGGGGCCGAGAACTGGCCGGCCATGAAAGACTTTGCCGAGAAATACAAGGACGAGTACGGCGAGAGGGTCACCTGGGAGACGGCCATCTGCTATACCGGCTTCCACATCCTGGTCAACGCCATGAAAGAGGCGGGCAGCGTGGACGACGTGGCCGCCATCCGCGCGGGCTTCGCCGCGGGCAACGCCGCCGTGACCTCGGGCGAGGAGTTTCCGGTGGCGTACTCCGGCATCAACGACGACACCGGTGCCCTGCTCATGCCGGGGACGGCCACCATCGTCGAGAACGGCAAGTTCGTGGGCATGGAGATGGTGGAGTGGTGGAAGCAGTAGGTTAAGGAACTCCTGCAAGTAATGGAGGAAAATCCGTGTTGCGGGGAAGCCCTGACCCGGGCTTCCCCGCTCGAATAGGGACGACACGCAGGTGGTTTGGAGCTGAGTGAACCCGCGCCCCGGTCGGCAGCGGCGGTGCAGCAGGGAAAGGCGACGGTAGAGCCGGTACGGCGATGGTGGCGGAAAGAACCAGGTGCGGCATGACGCGAGCGGCCGCGTGTTGACGTCGAAAAGAAGGAGACGCCGTGTCCTTTTTCCTCAACCAGGTGATCATCGGCATCCAGCTCGGAAGCCAGTACGTCATGGTCGCCCTGGGGCTCACCCTCATCTTCGGGATACTGGACATCTCCCATTTCGCCCACGGCCATCTGTACATGATCGGCGCCTATCTGCTCTACGTGGTCATGGTGCTGGGGGGCGTGAACTACTGGCTCGCCCTGTTCATCTGCATGGCGGCCCTGGCCTTTGCGGGGGTGATGGTGGAACGGGCGGTTTACAGGCCCCTGCGCGGCCAGCCCCAGATCAACACCTTCATCGCCGCCATCGGGCTCATCCTCATGCTGGAGACCCTGGTGCGGGGCATCCAGCCCAAGGCCTTGAGCGTCCCCAAGCCCGTGGACAGCACCCTGAGCTTCGCGGGCGTGACCATGGAGGTCCAGCGACTCATCGTCATCGTCGGGGCCATCCTGTTCATCACGGCCCTGCAGCTGTTCATAAAACGCACCCGCCTGGGCACGGCCATCGAGGCGGTCGCCCAGGACCGCGAGGGGGCCTCCCTGGTGGGGATCAACGTGAACCGCATCTCCGCCCTCACCTTCGCCGTCGCCACCGCCCTGGCCGCCGCAGCGGCGGTGCTCATGGCGCCCCTGGCATTCATCTCGCCGGAGATGGGCAGCGTGCTCATCCTCAAGGCCTTCGTCATCGTGGTCATCGGGGGGCTGGGGAGCGTAAAGGGGGCCATCGTGGGTGGGTACATCCTGGGGTTGCTGGAGGCCCTTGCCATAGCCTACGTATCCTCCGCCTACAAGGACGTCTTCGCCTTCGCGGTGCTCATCGCCATACTGGCCGTGCGCCCCACCGGCCTGTTTCGAGGCAGGGATTGATATGGGAAAGAATACCAGGAATTTGAAAGCCGCTGGCCTGATCGCGCTGCTCGGGGTCGCGGCCGCACTGCCCTGGATGCTGGGAAAATACCAGGTGCGCATCCTCACCCTGGCCATGGCCTGGAGCATTGCCACCCTGAGCCTCAACCTCATCCTGGGATACACCGGCCAGGCTTCCCTGGCGCACGGCGCTTTCCTGGGCATCGGGGCCTATTCCTTCGGCATCATGGTGCAGAGGGTGGGACTGAACTTCTGGGTCTCCCTCCCCCTGTCCTGCATGATAACCGCCCTGCTGGGCCTGCTGGTGGGGCTGCCCTCGCTGCGCACCAGGGGCCCTTACTTCGCCATCGTCACCCTGTGTTTCAACGTCATCGTCCTCAAGGTGTTCGAGAACTGGACCTGGTTATCGGGGGGCATCCAGGGGCAGGTGGTTCCCCGGCCCGCTTTCCTGGCGCAGCGCTGGGCCCGCTATTATCTGGTGCTCGCCTTCCTGGTGCTGACGCTGGTGGTCATGCGCCTCGTGGTGAAGTCGCTGCTGGGAGTGACGCTGATGTCCATCCGCAGCAACGAGGAGCTGGCGGAGGCGGTGGGGGTCAACACCTTCCGCAACAAGTTGCTGGCCTTCGTGGTGAGCTGCTTCATCGTGGGGCTGGCGGGAGCGCTTCTCGCCCTGGAGAACGGGCAGCTCGACTTCACCATCACCAACTACCTCTATTCCTTTTACCTGCTCATCTACCTGCTCATCGGCGGGATCGCGACCCTCTCGGGACCGGTGGTGGGGACCGTCGGTCTCTACCTTCTCCTGGACTACATGAAGAACATCGGCATCAAGGGGGTGGAGGAGTTCCGTTACTTTCTGTTCGGCCTCATCCTGGCGCTGGTGATCATCTTCTTCCCCATGGGCATCATGGGGGGCGTCAAGCGGGCATGGGAATGGGCCAGGGATCGCTTTGGCAAGGGTGATGTGGAGGAGGCGGCGGGATGACGGCGCTGTTGCAGGTGCAGGGACTTACCCGCCTTTTCGGGGGCCTGGTGGCGGTGAACAAGGTGGACCTCGAGGTGCCGGAGGGTAGCATCATGGGGATAATCGGCCCCAACGGCGCCGGAAAGAGCACCCTGTTCAATCTCATCGGTGGGGCGATCCCGCCGGACGAGGGGCGCGTGATCTTCGGGGGAAAAGACATCACGGGCTGGAGGCCTTACCGGGTCGCCAGGGAGGGCATTGCCAGGACCTTCCAGACCACCGCCCTCTTCGAGGAGCTCCCCGTGTACGTCAACCTGGTCATCGGGCGGCGCATGCGCACCAGGTCCGGCCTATGGGACGTGCTGTTCAGGACCCCACGCATGCGGCGCGAGAGGGACGATACCACGGCCAGGGTCCTGGAGGTGCTGGAGTTCACCGGCCTCGGCCGGTACGCCAACGAGCCCGCGGGCTCCATACCCCAGGAGGCCCAGAAGAGGCTGGCCATCGGTGTGGCCCTTATGGGGGACCCGCGGCTGCTGCTCCTGGACGAGCCCACGGGCGGGGTGGGCATGGGGGAGACGGACCAGATCATCGCCCTCATCGGCCGGGTGAGGGAAAGGGGCATAACCGTCTGCGTCATCGAGCACAAGATGCGCATGATGATGAGCCTGGCGGACCGCATGGTGGTGCTGAACTTCGGGGTGAAGATCGCCGAGGGCGAGCCGCGGCAGATCTGCGAGGACCCCGCGGTCATCGAGGCATACTTGGGAGAGTGCATTGCTTGAGCTGAAAGACGTCCACAGCTCCATCGGAAAACACGAGATCCTGGGAGGGGTGAGCCTGCGCATCGCGGAGGGGGAGCTCGTCTGCCTCCTGGGCGCGAACGGCGCCGGGAAATCCACCCTCTTCAAGACCATCGCCGGGCTCATCCGGCCCTGGCGGGGGGAGATAACCTTCGAGGGCGAGGCGATAAGCAGGAGGAGCCCGGACAGGATAGTGCGCAGGGGGATATCCCTCTGCCCGGAGGGGCGAAAGCTCTTCCCCCGCCTCTCGGTGAAGAAGAACCTCATGATGGGCGCCTACACCCGCCACCGCGACAAGAGGGAGGTGGCGGAGAGTCTGCGCGAGGTCTTCGGTCTCTTCCCCATTCTGGAGGAACGGTCGGCCCAGGAAGCGGGCACCTTGAGCGGCGGGGAGCAACAGATGTTGGCCATCGGCCGCGCCCTCATGTCCCGTCCCCGGCTGCTCCTGCTCGACGAACCCTCACTGGGGCTGGCGCCGCTGGTGGTGAAGAAGATCATGGAGACCATCGCGGATATCAACCGCCGGGGGGTGACGGTCTTCCTCTCGGAGCAGAACGCCGGCATGGCGCTTGGTATTTCCGCCCGAGGTTACGTGTTGGAGAACGGGCGCATAGTGCTGGAGGGAGAGGCCTCGGAGCTGGCGGGGAACGAGGAAGTGAAGAAGGCTTACATCGGGGCTTGAGGTCCGGTGACCTCGGCGGAATGCGCCGCTGGCGGCATGGGAAGCTCGCGGGCGGAGCACCGAAGGGGCGCCGAAAGGGGCGGGTGCAGGGGCCGGGTCAGAAAGGGAAGGCCCGTGATGACCTGTTCCGCGGGCGCAGCCGGCGCGCCGTGGATACGCGCCCCGCGCGAAAAGGGAACGCGGCAAGAGGCGGGGAAGGAGGCTGCTGTGAGGATCACCCGTACCTGCGGCGAGTGCGGCGTGCCCCTGGGCATCGCGCGCAATCTGTCCTGGAACGATAACGGCACCATCACCCAGAGCAAGGACCCCTTGCACCGCCTGGTCTTTTTCGAGTCGGAGAACCTGGACCGGCTCTGGAGTCGCCTCTCCGATATCCTGGGCGTGACGGAAGAGCATCTCTGGGAGATGGTGGTGGAATCAAAGAGCAGGGCCACCCGCGCTTTCCTGCGCCGTACCCTCCCTTGGGGCGTGGAGATGATGGCGCGCATCATCGGCTACCGCACCATGATCTCCACCATCGAGTCCCAGGGGCTGGTGATGGGCTACGGCAAGATAACCGTGGGGGGCCAGTATCCGAGGCGGGGGCGCCCGGAGAGGGTGACCGTCTACATAGAGGACCCTTACTCGCTGCCCTTCTTCTGCGGCGATTTCAAGGGCGCCGCCGAGGTGCTGGAGCGCCGGTGGGCGAAGGTCACCCGCCTGCCCCTGGATTCCAGGCGTCACCAGGTGGACGTGACCCTGGGAGAGGAACGCCTGGGGGACGAGACTTTCGTGCTCAAGGAGGAGCTGGCTGGGAAACCCGGCGACTACCGGTTCCGGCCCTGCCCCGAGTGCGGCGCGCCCCTTGAGTTAAGGCAGTTCTCGTGGAACCTGGGCACGGGGGTGATCAGGGAGGTACGCAGCGGGAGGCGGCTGGCCTTCTTCGGCACCGTGGGCATGCGCGCCGTATTCGAGGAGCTCGTACACGAACTGGGAGAGCGCGTGAGCGAAGCGATCATCGAGGTGGAGAGGGAGAACACCCTGGCGGCCATGGGTCCCGAGGAGGCAGCATCCGGCTACGAGGGCCTGCGGTCCATGGCGGCGGTAAGGGGCCTGGGTCTCATCACCGCCCTGGATATCGACGAAACCGGCCTGCGGCTGCGGATGTCCAACCCCGCCATCCCGGAATATGTCGTGGGGCTGGCACTGGGCGTTTTCGAGCTGTTGACGGGAGAGCGCGGCCGCCACCGGTGGCGCATGGAGGCCGACGGCGATCTCTTTATCGAGATAGTGGCCGGGTCGGCCGGCGATTAAGGCGGCCGCCCGATAACCGTTCAGATATCTCATCTGCTGAATATGCAAGGGTGCAATATCCGGCAAGCGGAAACGGATGATGCCGCCGATAGCCGTTCCCATATCTCAGCTGCTTCATATACGCTCGACGGCGCCGGTCCGTGCCGCCGGCGCTCTTTTCCGGAGTCCTCGTCGAAACGCCGACCTCGTCTCTTCCCGGCTTCCTTCGGGGCATGGACGGCCGGAAAGGCTCCGGTCCCCGGATGAGGAATAGCGATCCCACTCATCCTTGCACCCCGTCTCTCAGGTCCTGCGGCGCGGGTATAACCCGGATGGCGCGCGTGAATCACCCCCGCGCGGGATGGCCGCCCGGGCCGCCCCTTTCGATACAAGAACTGCCGGAAAGCGAGGATGCGAGAGAGGGGTTGCGATATGGACAAGAAAAAGATCCTCATCGTCGACGATGACGAGGCCCTGGTAAGGATCCTGAGCGTCAACCTCACCCTCGAGGGTTACGAGGTTTTCGCCGCCTTCGACGGCATGACGGCGGTGATGAACGCCCACAAGATCAAGCCCGACCTGATCATCCTGGATATCAGGATGCCGGCCGGGGACGGCTTCAGCGTGGTGGAGAGGCTCAAGCTCTCCACCAACACCTTCACCATCCCCATCATCGTGTTGAGCGCGCTGCCCAAGGAGGATATCGAGGACCGGGCGCTGCGGGCGGGGGTGACGCACTGTTTCGCAAAGCCCTTCGACAACGGGGAGCTGTTGAGGTACATAAGGGACCTTATCGGGGCCGGAGAGGAGCGATCGGTAGTAAACGCTTGACCTACGACACCCCTCTTTCCGGCGTGGAGGCTCGAGGGCACCGGGCAGAAGGCCGCGCAGATGCTCTCGAGCCCTCCATTTAAGGAGGTCCGTCGACGACGCGAAGGCCCCCGGCGGCTGTCCGGCGCCTTCACAGACAGACCCCCGCCTCGTGGGCGGGGGTCCGGGTATGCTTGCCGTCAGGGCAGGGACGACTGTATGGACGCCTCCAGTTGGGAGAGCATGGAAACATATCCAGACACCAGGGAATCGACACCCGCGGCGAGCTGCCGCTGCGCCTGCGCGACGGCGTCGTTCATCTGCTCGAGCCGGGAATTTTAGGCAGCCGTATTCCCCGAGGCCAGGAAGTCGGCCATCTGCTGGGAGGTGGACTCCAGTTCCCGGGCGAGGTCGCTCATCTCCCGGCCGTAGGCGTCCGCACCCGGGGGAGGCTGCTTGCTCTCCAGGCCCTAGAGGACTTTTTGGGCGTTGCGCTGGAGCTGCGCCAGGACCTCCTCGTACCTGCCGCCGGAGGGAAGATTCTTCAGGCGCTCCGCCTGCTGCTGCATCTGCTCGATCTCCTCCATGGTGGGCACGAGGGAGAGGAGATAGTCTATCTGCCGGACCGCCTCCTCGGTCAGGTCGTAGAGGTAGTCGCAGTAGTGTTAAGCTCCGACATGACGTGGCGCGCCTTTTTCCGCCCGTGTCCTTCAGGCGGAGTCTCTACCTGGCACGCCTGGTATTCAGGGGTGTTCCTCTTGCTCGTTTATCCGACCGTGTCCTCCAGGTGGAGCCTCCCCTCAAGTAGTTCAGCCGGGGCCGTGTCCGGAGGACCGGCAGCAGCGAGGGATGTGCAGCCTCCGCCGACCTCCGCGTTATCCTATAATCTACCTGTGGCAAAGTGGCGCATAACGCGGCATGCGGCTTTGAGGCGCCGCGACCGTGTCCCGCATGTGCGCCCAGGGAAACATCCGCGCGGATGGGATCAAAGGGGGAGGGGATGTCCGCACTCGAGGACACGATCAAGGATCTCGTGCGCCGCCTGGGTATCGGAGGGATAGAGGCCTACCCCTTTCCCATCATCTGCGGTCGTTGCGCCCTGGTCTGCGGGCCCACCCCGCAGGAGAGGGCTCGCAGGTACCGCGCCCTGATGGAGGGGCATTGTGGTGCCGGGGCCGGCGGTTCCCCGCCCTCGCTCCCTTCCAGCGCTCCCCCGGGTCCCGGAACAGGCGGGGTTGGGCTTCTGGCAGCGGGTGATGTCGTCCCCGGGGTATAGTATTGTTGCGTCTTGACATGAGCTTCTCCAGAGGAAGCCGACAGGGAGGTGAAAGGAGATGGCGAGGAGATTCGTGGACCTGAGCATAACCATAGAGGACGGCCTGCCGTCCGACCCCCCGGCCATGATCCCCAAGATCATGTACCTTGAGCACGAGGCTGGGGCGGCGTCCATGGCGGAGTTCTTCCCGGGCATAGACCCGGCGAAGGACCTGCCCGGCGGTTTGGGATGGGCGGTGGAGATACTCACCCTGGCCACCCACTCCGGCACCCACCTCGACGCCCCCTGGCACTACCATCCCACCATGGACGGGGGGAAGCCAGCCTATACCATAGAGGAGGTGCCCCTGGAATGGTGCATGGGTCCCGGCGTGGTGCTGGATTTCCGCCAATTTCCCGACGGCTACCGCGTCATGGCTTCCGACATGGAGGAGGCCTTCGACAAGCTGGGTTACCAGCTCAAGGAGGGGGACATCGTGCTGGTGATGACCGGCGCGGACAGGTATTGGGGCAAGCCGGAATACCTGCTCAAGGGCTGCGGCATGGGCAGGGAGGCTACCCTGTGGTTGCTGGAGCGGGGGGTGAGGGTCACCGGCACCGACGCCTGGTCCTGGGACCGCCCTCTGCCGCTCATCGCGAAGGATTTCGAGGAGACGCACGATGCCTCCCTCATCTGGGAGGGGCATTTCGCCTCCATCGAGAAGGGCTACTGCCATATAGAGAAACTGACCAACCTCGACCAGCTCCCTCCCTACGGCTTCACCTTCTTCTGCTTCCCCATCAAGATAAAGAAGGCCAGCGCGGGCTGGATCAGGGCGGTGGCCCTGGTGGAGGACTGAGGCCGGTCGGGACCGGGGCCCGGCCGGAGCCGAGGAGCTCCCGGGAAGGCGGTTCCCCGGCGGAAAGGACAGGCCGGAGGGCTGGGGCTTGAGAGGGTGGGAAAGCGGAAAGCGGAAAGGATCCACGTGTAAAGCGGGTTCGGTGGCGGGCGGAGACGCCCGCTCCCTGGAGCAGGGATGTCACCGCGGAATGCATCGCCCGGCGGTATCGCGGGGTGGGCTCGGCATGAGGCCGCGGAAGAGGACGAGATATATGGGCGTTAAGCCCGGTGGAGCGGAAGACACCCGACCTCCGTCGCGGCTCTTTCCCCTCGGGGAGAGCGGAGCTGCAGGTTCAGGCGCATGGGTACGGCACGAGTCCAGTGTGAGGAGCGTTTCATGGATGCACAGTTAAGGGAGATAATGGAAAAGGTCGAGAGCATCCTCGCCTCCAGGCCTGCGGCCATATTCCTACCCTGCTTTTACCGCTCGGCCCCGCCCCGGATATTCCTGCGCCGGGACGGGGTGCAGGTGCTGGCGAGGGGGGAGAGGGTGCTCCATTACGAGGTGCGGCCCTACGACCTGGTGGAGGGGGGGTACCGAGAGATCGCCTCGGGCCTGTACCGCCTGGTTTACGAATTCCTCCCCGGCAGGCGGTTCCAGCTCGAACTGGAGGGGACCCTGCTCGAGAAGCGCCTGTCCGGGGAAGGACTGTTGGAGGAAATAAAGACGCTCCGCGAGCGCCTGGGTTACTACGATATCGTGCCCCTGGTGGAGATGAGGCGCCTGGAAGGATATGGAGGAGAGGGAGTCATCCTGCGGGTGAAGAGGCTGGATCCGGACATGGAACCGCCTTCCTATGCCCACCCCGGGGACGCGGGGCTGGACATCCGCAGCGCGGAGGACGTGGTCATCCTCCCCGGGGAGCGGGCCCTGGTGTCCACGGGATTCTCCATGGCCCTACCGGAGGGCTATGCAGCCTTCGTACAGCCGCGCAGCGGCCTGGCGGCCCGAGACGGCATCAGCATCGTCAACACGCCCGGACTCGTCGACTGCCATTACCGCGGCGAGGTGAAGGTCATCCTCATCAACCACGGCAGCGAGCCCTTCCGAGTGCGGCGGGGGGACCGCATCGCCCAGATGGTCATCCAGAAGGTGGAAGCGGCACGGGTCGAGGTGGTGGAGGAGCTGGAGGAGACGGCGCGCGGAGAGGGAGGATTCGGATCCACCGGCATCTAATCTTCTTATAGAGAGCAAGCCGCGGGCTTGATGAGCAACGAGGCGCCTTTTGCGCTCGCTGCTCGCAGTTCTTATAATGTTTCTGGAGCCGAGAACCATATGGCCGAGCTGGTAAAAAGAAAGAGGGGGTGAACGCCTGCCGCTTTTGTTCCGCTCGCAGTCCGCTGATCGCCGCTTGCGGCGACGGTACGTCCGGCCTCCGTGCCGGAGGAGGGGGGTGAGAGCGAGGATTGAGAGAGGCGCTTGATACCGGTGTTGGAGGGCGCACGCCTTGCGTTGAGGTTCCGGCACCGCGAGGGTGGGAGAGATCTTAGCAAGGAGGTCATGCATGAGAAAGGGTAAGACAGCGCTTATCCTGGTGGTTTTCATCGCCCTGGCCATAGGCCTGGCCATGATCTACGCCGGGTGCGGCGAGAAGAAGGAGGAGGAGGAGAAGGGGGGGAAGAAGAAGGGCGGTACCTTCAACTACTGCCTGGTATCCGACCCCGTGTCCCTCGATCCGGCGCAGTTGCAGGAATCCCAGGGCATCGAGGTCGGCAAGCAGATATTCGACGGCCTCATGGACAACGATCCCAAGACCATGGAACTGGTGCCGGCCATGGCGGAGTCCTACGAGGTCAGCGACGACGCCACCGTCTTCACCTTCAAGCTCAAGAAGGGCGTGAAGTTCCATAACGGGCGCGAGTGCAAGGCGGAGGACTTCGTGTACTCCTGGAACCGGGTGTGCGACCCGGACACCGCCAGCGAGGTCTCCTACCACATGTCGGCCATCAAGGGCTACGACGAGGTGACCGGGGGCACCGCCGAGACCCTGGAGGGGGTCAAGGCCCTCGACGACTACACCCTGGAGGTCACCCTCTCCTATCCCTATGCCGACTTCGTGTACCACACCGCCCACCCCGTCTTCTCGCCCATCCCCAAGGAAGTGGTGGAGGAGTATGGGAGCGAGAACTTCAGCGAGCACCCGGTGGGGACCGGTCCCTTCGTGTTCAAGGAGTGGGTGCACGAACAGCAGATAACGGTGGATAAGAACCCCGATTACTACGGGAACGAGCCCTACCTTGACGGCGTGGTCTTCAAGATCTACCAGGACGAGGAGACCGCATATCAGGACTTCAAGGCCGGGGCACTGGACGACGCGCAGATCCCCCAGGGTCAGTTCAAGGCGGCGGAGGCCGAATATGGGGAGCGCGCCATATTCAAGGCCATGTTGGGGATCTACTACTACGGCTTCAACATGAACACCTCGCCGTGGAAGGACAGCAAGGACCTGCGCCAGGCCTTCAACTGGGCCGTCGACCGCCAGACCCTCTGCGACGTGGTCATGGAAGGGCAGCGCATCCCCGCCACGGGTATCGTCCCGCCCGGCATCCCCGGCTATCAGTCCAACGCTATGGAGTACAAGTACGACCCCGATAAGGCCAAGGAGCTGCTGGAGAAGGCCGGGTTCCCGGGAGGCCAGGGGCTTCCCAAGCTCACCCTGGGCTACAACACCGGTGTGGGCCACGACACCATCGCCCAGTTCATCCAGGGCAACCTCAAGGACGTGGGGGTGGAGTTCGGCATCGAGGGTTACGAATGGGGGACCTACCTCGACCTCATCCAGGGCGAGCAGATAACCTTCTTCCGCCTGGGATGGCTGGCCGACTACCCCATCATGGACAACTTCCTCTACCCGCTCTTCTACTCCGAGAACGCGGGCGTGGACAACATGAGCCAGTACAAGAACGAGGAGGTGGACCGGCTCTTGCTGGAGGCGCGCAGCACCATCGACGAGAAGGAGAGGATCGAGCTCTACCGCAAGGCCGAGAAGAAGATCCTCGAGGACGCGCCCATCATGCCCCTGATGTTCTACAAGACCTCCAGGGTGTACTCCGACAAGGTGGGAGGATACATGCGCACTCCCGATGACCTGACCCCCCTGGAGCTGGTCTATTTCAAGGAGTAAGCGCGACGGTATAATGGAGGCGACGGGGGCCTGCGGGTTATCCTTGCAGGCCCCTTTCCCTTGTGCTAACTTTATCGGAGCCCTCGAGAGATGGAGGAGAGGTCGAAGGATTAGATGCTCGTCTTTATTCTGCGCAGGCTCTACCAGACCTTGATCGTGGTATTGGGAGTCGTCGTCCTCATCTCCTTCCTCCTGGCCATCATCCCCGGCGACGTCGCCCGCATGCGCGCCCCCAAGGGATCTTCGGAGCAGGTGCTGGAGAACATCCGCAAGAAGTTCTATCTGGACAAACCCTTCATATCCCGCCTCGGCATCTACTTGAGGAACATCCTCAAGCTGGACCTGGGGGAATCATTCACCTACAAGCGCTCGGTGTGGTCCATCATCGGAGAGAGCCTGCCGTGGTCGTTCAAGCTGGCGTTGGCGGCGGAGATCATCATCGTGATCTTCGGCATCCTCGCGGGGGTTATATCGGCCGTATCGCGCTATTCCTTCTGGGATGTGCTGGTCACCATCAGTACCTCGGTGCTGGTGGCCATGCCCATCTACTGGATCGGCAGGCTGATGCAGCTTCTCTTCGCCCAGTGGCTGGGATGGTTGCCGCCCTCCGGCGCCCCTCCGCCGGGGACCGCCTTCCTGGGCGGCGTAAAGTATTACGTCATGCCGGCCTTGGCCTTGGCAGCCGTTTCCACCGCCTACGTGGCTCGGCTGGCACGTTCATCCATGCTGGAGGTGATGCGCCAGGATTACATCCAGACCGCGCGCGCCAAGGGCCTCTCCGAACGCAGGGTCACCTATAAGCACGCCCTGCGCAACGGTCTTATCCCGGTGGTGACCTACCTGGGCATAGATTTCGGGGTGCTCATCGGCGCGGCGGTGCTCACGGAGATGATCTTCAACTGGCCCGGGGTGGGGCACAAGCTGTATTTCGCGGTGATCCAGCGCGACCACACCATGGTGCTGGGCCTGGTGTTTGTGCTGGTGGTCATCGTGGTCTTCATCAACCTGCTCGTGGACATCTCGTACGCTTTCCTCGACCCGCGCATAAGGCTGGGCGAGTCTCCGGAGGTGACCTGAATGAGCGACCCCCGGGACCCCGATGACCTCATCCCCGGCAAGGAGCCCGACCTCGGCATGGAGGTCGAGGAGTTCGAGCTGGCCCTGGAGAAACAGCGCGTGCACGGTCGCACCGCGCTGTGGGCGGACGTGTGGTACCGCCTGCGCCATAACAAGATGGCCATGGTGGGCCTGGTCATCATCATCCTGCTGGTGCTGGCGGCCATATTTGCCCCCCTACTGGCCCCTTATGATCCCAACGACCAGATGGAGATAAGGACTCCGGGCGGCGTCAAGCAGCCCCCCACCTGGAAGCACTGGCTGGGGACCGACGGCCTTGGCCGGGATATCCTCTCGCGCCTCATCTACGGCAGCCGGGTCTCAGTGGAGGTGGGCATCGTAGCCGTGCTCATAAGCCTGGTCATCGGTTTGTTCTTCGGTGCCCTGGCGGGCTATTTCGGGGGATGGGGAGATTCGGTGATCATGCGCACCGCTGACATCTTCTTCGCCTTCCCTACCGTGCTGGGGGCCATCGCCATCATGACCGTGTTGGGCCCGGGACTCATCAACGTGTTCATCGCCATCGGCGTGCTGGGCTGGGCCACCATCGCCAGAATCTTCCGGGGATCCATCCTCTCGGTGAAGGAGAACGAATACGTGGAGGCGGCGCGTGCCATGGGGGCGAGCAACACGCGCATCATCTGGAAGCACATCATGCCCAACGCCATACAGCCCATCATCGTCTATGCCACCATGGGCGTGGGAGGGGCCATCCTGGCCGAGGCCTGGCTGGCCTTCCTGGGGCTGGGCCAGCAGCTCCCCACGCCCAGCTGGGGTAACATGCTCGCCGAATACCTGCCCTTCTATACCACCGACCCCTGGATGATGTTCATCCCCGGCATCGCCATAGTGGTTAGCGTCCTGGCCTTCATCCTCCTGGGCGACGGCCTCAGGGACGCCCTGGACCCGAGGCTGAAAGGGAGCGTATAGGGTGAAAGAACACCGTGATACCCTCCTCGAGGTAAGAGGTCTACGCACCTGGTTCCATACCCGGGAGGGCGTGGTCAAGGCGGTGGATGGGGTCTCCTTCACCGTGGCCAGGGGCGAGGCCCTCGCGGTGGTGGGAGAGTCGGGCTGCGGGAAGACGGTCACCGCCCTTTCGGTGATGCGGCTGATCCCCGATCCCCCGGGGAGGATCGAGGAGGGGGAGATACTCTTCGAGGGACGCGACCTCCTGCGGATGGACGACAGGGAGATCCGGCAGGTGAGGGGAAACCACATCGGGATGATCTTCCAGGATCCCATGACCTCCCTCAACCCCGTCTTCACCATCGGCAGCCAGATCAGGGAGGCCATCCAGGTACACCTCGGGCTTTCTCGCAAGGAGGCGAAGAAGAGGGCCATAGAGCTGCTGGAGATGGTGGAGATCCCCCAGGCCGAGAGACGCTACAAGATGTATCCCCACGAGTTCTCGGGAGGTATGCGCCAACGGGCCATGATCGCCATGGCCCTGTCATGCCAGCCCAAGTTGCTCATCGCCGACGAGCCCTCCACCGCCCTGGACGTCACCATCCAGGCTCAGATCATGGAACTCATAGGGAAGCTGCGCGAGGAGATCGACCTGGCGGTGATGCTCATCACCCACGACCTGGGGGTGGTGGCGGGAGTGGCGGAGACGGTGCTGGTCATGTACGCGGGGAAGGTGGTGGAATACGCGGACATCGACCGCGTTTACTATAACTCCCGGCACCCCTATGCCTGGAGCCTCATGCGTTCCGTGCCGCGCCTGGACGAGAAGAAGGACCGCCTGCTGACCATCGGGGGCTCGCCGCCATCGCTCATCAACCTGCCGCCGGGATGCAGCTTCTCCCCGCGCTGCCCCTTCGGGGAAGAGGTGTGCGCCGTGGAGGAGCCTCCGCTCGTCGAGGTAGAGCCGGAGCATCTATCCGCCTGCCATTTCGCCATGGATTTCGAGAGGCACGGGCAGGGGGTGAAGTCCTGATGGCCCTGCTTCTGGAGGCCCGCGACATCACCAAGCACTTCCCGGTGGGGAAAGGACTCGTCCTCTCGCGCCTGGGCGGCACGGTGAAGGCCGTGGACGGGGTGAGCCTAGAGGTGAATGAGGGAAGGACCCTGGGGCTGGTGGGAGAATCCGGTTGCGGTAAATCGACCCTCGCGCGGCTCGTGCTCAGGCTGATCAAGGCCGACCGCGGCGAGGTCATCTTCGAGGGGCGCGACATCCTCAAGCTGAAGCGCCGCGAGATGCAGGAGGTCCGCAGCTCCATGCAGATCATCTTCCAAGACCCCTACGCGTCCCTCAACCCCCGCATGAGTGTGGGGTCCATAATCATGGAGCCCATGGCCATCCACAAAGAGGGGAGCAAGCAGGAGAGGAGGAGGCGCGCCGTGGAGCTGCTCACCCTGGTGGGCCTGCAGCCCGAGCACTTCACGCGCTACCCGCACGAGTTCTCGGGCGGACAGCGGCAGCGCATCGGGGTGGCGCGGGCTTTGGCCCTCAATCCCAGGCTGATCATCTGCGACGAGCCCGTATCCGCCCTGGACGTCTCCATCCAGGCGCAGGTGCTCAACCTCCTCAAGGAGCTGCAGGAACGCTTCCACCTCACCTACATCTTCATCGCCCACGACCTCTCGGTGGTACGGCACATCAGCGACGAGGTGGCGGTCATGTACCTGGGGAAGATCGTGGAGAGGGCGGAACACGACGCCCTCTACGGCAACCCCATGCACCCCTATACGGTGGCCTTGATGTCCGCGGTGCCCATCCCCGACCCGGTGAAGGAGAGGGAGAGGAAGCGGATCATCCTCGAGGGCGACGTCCCCAGCCCCATCGACCCACCCAGCGGATGCAGGTTCCACACGCGCTGCTGGAAAAAACAGGAGATATGCAGCGAGCTGGAGCCGCCCCTGGAGGAGAAGAAGCCGGGCCACCGGGTCGCCTGCCACTTCCCCGAGAACTCCCCCTGAGTGGGCAGATAACGGCCGGAGCCGTGCCCGCCATCTTTTGCCTCTCTCAGGGAAGATATGGAAACACAGGGCGCAGGCGAGTATTCCGTGAAGCAACCGACCTCAGGGTTTCGGAAAGGGCGCACGCAGAATTGCGGCACCTGAACCTGCTGGGAGAGCGGGAAGACGCCCTCCGAGCCCGTCAGGGTTCGGCCCCTTCCATCCTGTCCGTGAGCGTAGGCAGGCCGCGGGTGAGCGGGAAGGTGAGCAGAGCGAGGCACAGACCGGCGGCGCTCAGCCATAACCCCAGGTCGGCCACGGGGGTCCGCTCGGCGAAGAAACCCATGAGCAGATAGCCCGCGGGCAGCGGGAGGAGGACCACGGCGTCCATGATCGCGAAGACGCGTCCCCGCAGAGCGGAGGGTACCACGCGCTGCCGGAGGTATTCGTAGGTGGTGAACCCGAAGGCGTCCACCAGCCCCATGAAGGCGCTCGCGGCCAGGGCGGGCGCGAGTCGGCCGATGCGCGAGAACACGAAAACCCCGACGGCATAGCCGACGAAACTCCCGAACACCAGTCCCAGGGGCCGGAAACGGGCCAGGAGGCGGTAGGTGAGTAGGCTTCCCAGCGCCAGGCCCGCCCCCACCCCCGCGCTCACCAGCGCGTAGTAGTCCGCATTCTTCAGCTTCTCGTCGCAGAAGACGGGCAGCAGGACCTCAAAAGCCCCGAAGATGGGCATGAAGGTGAGGTGCATGAGGGTGAGCCCGCGCACGTGCCGGTCCGAGCACAGGACGTGCAGCGCGTCCCGGAAGCCGCGCCTGCCCTGACCCCGATTGCCGGCGTACGCCCCTCTTCGTTCCGCGACCGCCAGGCTCTCGCTCTCCGCCGCGGGCGCTCCCAACGGCATCTCTATCCCCACCGGCGTTCCCCCAGTCGCAGGACCTTCCGCGGCCGGGCTCTCCGCGACCGGGCCCGCCGCGGCCTTCTCGCGCCAGGCTCGGGCACTGGGGCGGTCCCGCCTCAGGGCGAGGCAGATCAGGCCCGAGGGCAGGAGCAGGAGTGAGCAGATGAAGAACACGTTGGCCTTTCCCAGCCTCCCGATGAGGAAATAGGTGATAAACATGCTCAGGAGGTAGGTAACGGATCGCAGGAAGGTATAGAGGGAGTTGGCCTTGGCGAGATGAGGGGTGTCCACCAGCTCGGGGATGAGTGCCGAGATGGCGTTCACGAGGATGACCCCGAACAGCGAGGCGATAAAGGCGTTGGCGAAGATGAGGTACTGCGCGTGCATGAAGGGCAGCGCGAAGAGGGCCGCGCCGTAAAGGAGGTTGGAGAGGACGATGAGGTCGCGGCGGGAGAAGCGGTCCACCACCGCGCCCGCGAAGGGCCCGGCCAGGGTGAAGGGAGCGAACCCCAGGAAGAGGGAGAGGCTCATGGAGAACGCCGAGCCGGTGCGCTCCAAGACGAAGAGCGGAAGGCTCACGAAATAGATGCCCCGAGCCACCATCCCCAGGGACTGGGAGAGCAGGAGTAGCACCAGCGGCCGGTTGGAGGCCAGGGGCCGCCCGGAGGTGGGCGGTCTGGCGGCGGCGTTGTCTCGTTCCATCTCCTTTTGACCAGCCTTTCCTTTCGGGGAGAGAGGGGGTTGAACACGCCGGGCGGCCGGCGCTCCCGCCTATCCTTCCTCGACGGCGGAGAGGATATTCAGGCCCCGGCCTCTTACGCCATAGATGGACGGCGTGCTCCCACCTCTCGTCGCTCGATGGCAGAGAATGTATCTATGCCCCGGGCTTCTTTTCCCAGAGGCCGGCGCTCCCGCCTATCCTTCCTCGACGGCGGAGAGGATATTCAGGCCCCGGCCTCTAACGCCATAGATGGACGGCGCGCTCCCACCCCTCGTCGCTCGATGGCAGAGACTGTATCTATGCCCCGGGCTTCTTTTCCCAGAGGCCGGCGCTTGCGCCTATCCTTCCTCGACGGCGGAGAGGATATTCAGGCCCCGGCCTCTAACGCCATAGATGGACGGCGCGCTCCCACCCCTACTCCCTCGACCTCTCCCCGCGGGGCAAGCGACTCGCGGAATGCGCGCGGTTTGGGACCGGTTCGTCCCGCCTTTTCTTCCCGAGCCCCTCCATGCAGCCCGGTGACGCGGGAAAGACCCGCAGGGCGAGCGGCTTTGCCTCCCTCCCTCCGTCCTTTCCTGGTGCCCGCGATAGCGGCCACTCACCCATCTTAATCGCCTCGCGCCCGGGGGTCACGTCCGCGAAAGGCGGGAGTTCGCGCAACGGTGATGTAAGGCGAAGGAGTGCTGCTGTCGCCAGGCTGGCGGGCGGGCTTTATCCGCCCCGGGTCCCGGGATCGACCGTCACCCGATCCGCGCAGGGCCCCTGGAAAGGTTGACTCCATGCCCTCGATAGGCACGACGGATTCCCGGCTATCCCGGTACAGGGTGTCCGTGTCCGCAGAAAAGAGGGCTCGCGGAAACAGGAAGGTGACTCGGCTCAGGGGAACACGAGGCCCGCGAAGGTGACCGCGGAGCCCTCCTGGGGGTCGAACCAGTGGCAGTGCTCGACCAGACTGCCCTTCCTGCCGTCCAGGGTCTTTGTCAGGGCGTAGATGGGAGGCAACCCGCATATATGTCGCGAGTCGTTCTCCGAGGCTATATAGGAATAAAACCCCTCGGCGTTCCCCTCCTCGACCTCGCGCAGCATCTCCTTGTCCTTGGCGATGGCGGACGACAGCAGCACGCCGTCCAGGGGGAGGAGGCTTCCGAAGCGCCTGCCCAGGTGCGCCAGGTCGGCGCTGGCGATGAGCAGGACCCTCCCCTCCATGGCCGAAAGGAGACCCTTGAGCGCACCCAAGAAGGCGCTCACTCGAGCGTCCTCGGACGGGGACCGCCCCTCGGCGATGAAGTGGTGGAAGGAATTGCAGGTTATAGGGAGAAGGCGGAAGCGGTCCGCCCCCCCGAAGATCACGCACAGCAGCGGGAGCTGCACCTCGATGGAATGCTCGGAACGGTGGGAGAGCTCGTCCCCCAGGCCGTCCATGCCCGCCGCCTGGGCGATGCCCTCGGCCAGCCCGATGTCCGTCTCCACCAGCCCGAAGGGGGTGAGGTAATTCTTGCGCGTGAGGGCGAAGGGTCCCTCCATCTCCCCGTGGCAGGTGCCCAGGACGACCACCAGGGGAGGGGCCTGGCCTCCGCTGGAGGCTGCGAGCAGCGAATACAGCTTCCCGTAGCATTCCCTGCCCCGCTCCAGGTCTATATGCGGGGCTATCACCCCCGCGGGAATTCCGCCGGGCAGGGGTTCCGCCTTTCCCGCCTCCATGAGCATGGAGCGCACCTGCTGCAGCAGCGCGCGGGGATCGGCGGCGTAGGCGCTGCCGGCGCTGGCCATGGGGCGGTTGGGGAGGGAGAGATACTCCTCGTCCAGGCGCCGCTTGTAGGCGCGGAAATCGTCGCTGTCCAGCAGCATCTTCTGGTTCAGCTCGTTCACCACTGCGGCCACCTGCTCGCTGGTGATGAGGTCGCCGAAGCGCCGCACGTAAGCGGCCTGGATGTCGCGCAGCGAGCGCGTGCCGTCGCAGAGGGAGGCGATGAAATAGATGGGAGGCTGCAGTACCACCAGGTTGCGCATATATCCCTCGGGGTCGCGCAGGGCGATCACCTCCCTGCCCTGCTGTCTCGCGGGGAAGGCTTCCAGGCGCCGCAGCTTGGGGTACTCGGGTATTCCCATGATCTTCCATCCCACTTCAGGTCCAGTCGGTGCGCTTCTTAGCCTCGCGAGCGATTCCCACGTCAAGGGCGACCCAGGCCTTGGCGCGGACGATGTCCCGCGTGGAGGCATCCGCGACCAGGGCCATCAGGGCCTCGATGCCCCGGTTTTCGCCGATGCGCGTAAGGGCCTCTATGGCCTGGAATACGACCTTGTCGTCGTCATCCCGGAGGAACGCGATGATGCTCTCGACATCGCGCTCCCTCTCAAGTCTAGCGATGTCTTTTCTTCCCAGCCCGAATCTCGGCATATGATCACCGGGATAGATTGTAGCCGCTTTGATCCCGCCTTTCCACTTCCCGCCCACCCGTCTCCCATCCGGCTCCTTGCCCGGGCCGGAAGCCCACGGGGGCGGATGCCGCGTGACCACCGGCGGGCCGGGTCATCTTCCTGCCCGCAAGGCTGCCAGGCGCCTGAGGTTCACCAGCACCCTCCCCAGCTTTTCCGGCGAGTTCAGGGCGATGACCCCGTGGGACTGTGCCTCGGCGATCTCGTGGATGAGGGCGCAGGGGGTGATGAGGCAAAGAAAGACCGGCTTGCCGTGCCTGCGGCCTATCTCCGCGTATTCGCGCGAGGGGAACACCGGGCCCGCTCCTCCCCCGGTGACGAAAACTGCCACCGCGCAGTGGATGTCGTCCTGTCCCAGGGCGAGGTCGGCCGCCTTCAGGTACAGAGATGTATCGGTCCAGGCGAAGGCGAACATGTCCAGGGGGTTGGCGGCCGCAGCGTGCTGGGGAAGGAAGGACTCCATGGCCCGCGCCACCTCCGCCTTGAGGGGAGGGAAACGCAGGCCCCCCCGCTCGCAGATATCGCATATGGCCACCACCGGGCCCGCGGAGTGCGTGGAGATGAAGACCCCGTCGCCGGCGGGCATGCCTCCCATGGACAGGGCCTTGCAGGTGGCGGCCATCTCCGAGCTGGAATGCACCTGCAGCAGCCCCGCCTGCCGGAAGGCTCCGCGGTAGACCTCCTCGGAACTGGCCACCGAGCCCGTGTGTGAGAGGGCGGTACGCGAGGAGCTGGCGGTATAGCCGCGGCTGTAGACCAGCACCGGTTTGCGGCGCGAGGCGTGCCGGGCCTTTTCCAGGAAAGCGGCGCCGTCGTCGAGCCCCTCGATGAAGAGGCAGATCACCGCGGTGTAGGGGTCCTCGGCAAGGTATTCCACCATGTCCGCGAACTCCACGTTGGCGCGGTTGCCGATGCTCACGAACTTGGAGATCCCCACCTGCTCGTCCATGATCTCGTTGAGGATGCTGTTGCCCATGCCGCCGCTCTGGCTCACCACCGACACATTTCCCTCCGGGAACCACGCCAGCGGGCTGGCGAAGGTGGCGTTGAGGCGCGCCTGCTTGTTTACCACGCCGATGCAGTTGGGGCCGATGAGCTTCATCCCTCCCGCGTCGGCGGTGCTCACCAGCTCTTCCTGCAGCCGCCTTCCCTCCGGGCCCGTCTCGCGGAACCCTCCCGCGAAGATGACCCCCGCCTTCCCTCCCCTCTCCACCGACTCCCTCACCGCCGGAACCACCAGCCTTTCGGGGACGGCGTAGACGAAGAGGTCCACGTCACGGGGGAGGTCGCGGATGGAGCGGTATGCCCTCAGCCCCTGTATCTCGTCGCCCGCGTTGGGGTTGACGGGATAGACCTCTCCCTCGAAACCCGCGACGGTGACCGCCTTGAGGGCGTGAAAGCCGAGCTTGAACGGGTTATCCGTGGCTCCCACCACCGCTATGCCGCGGGGATGGAACAGGGGGCGGAAACGTTCCAGGACTCCTTGGGGCATGGCGCCTCCCCGAATCTCTTCGCATTCCCGATACGGCCGCGCTCCCGGTGATAACGGGAGATCGCGCTATCGGCAACATCCTAGCACAGACGGGAGCCGCCGCCCCCCATGGAAGGCCCGGATAAACCGGCCTCCCCGGCCGAGCCGCAGGGTACGCATGCCGTCCCGTCGGCGAAGACCGGGGAGCCGGACGGAGAGAGACCCGGGCCGGCGCTGCCGCTATTCCGACACGCTCAGGCCGGGGCGATAGGTCGCCTTGCGCAGCTTGTTGAAGAGGGTGTTGGCAGCGCGGGAGAAGACGTTGGGGTCCGTGTTTTCTATGAGCTGGGTCACGAAGCGCTGATTCTTGTTCATCGCCTTGGCGATGGCCGCTGCGTCCAGGCCCTTCATCAGCTTGGCCATGAAATCGGGATTGCTGTTGATGATGGATGCGAGCACCGAGGGATCGAGGTAGGACATGGTCTTGCTGATGAGCTCCTTGTTCTCGTTGATGGCATCGGCGATCACCTTGGGGTCGATGCCGGATATCATCCCCGAGACAAGGTCCTTGTTGTTCGCCATCTTTGCCGCCAGAACGCCCAGCTTGCGGTTCAACTCACCCATGACAACCTCCTTAGCAACCTATCCTGACCCCCCAGTCGACGAAGATATCGAGAAGCTTTTTTCATTATACAATGAAAGGGGTATCGATATGAAGCCACGTTGTGCAGGCTTTTTACAAATAGATACCAATAATGACCTAATAGTCATGTTAGATATCTAGCATGACGGAGATCATGAACACTTCGCGTGCCCGATCCCCGACGCGAGAGGGCATCCACCGGGACTCGCTGCCGCGGGGAGCCGGGGGGGCACAGAGGCGGTCGGCGCGGTACGGGGTTCGCGGGCGCCGGCGCGAATGGGACGGTGTGGGTAAGACCATGTGAACGATGCGAACGAAAAAGACGGTTTGGCCGGGAGGAGGCGGTGGGGTCAAACAGGAGGGGGGCGGGGTGCGGCGCGAAAGAGATGGTGTGGATAAGGGGTTGCGAATAGGGAGGTTTTGAATACGGAGAGAAGGCATGGATAAGGAGGTTTGGACAAGAGGAGGTGGTGCAAACAAAAAAATATGAAAAGGTATGTGCGCGGGGGATCGGGTGCTGGTACCGGGAGGAAAGTCGGCGATCTCTTATAAATGCCATGCGCGCGGGGAATCAAGAGCACGGGGGCGGAGGATGGTGTTTACCGGCACGGGCGCCGGGAATAATGGTCCTTGAGGTTGGACCGGTCCATGAGAGAAGGAGTGGAAGATGTACGACGAATACCTCGAGATGGTGGAGGGAGAGGGAGGCAAACACGATCTCATCCTCTTCGCCCTTTCCACCTGCGGGTGGTGCCGTAAGGCGAGGGGCTTCCTGGACGAGAACAAGCTCCCCTACCGCTACGTCTATGTGGACCTTCTGGAAGGAGATGCCCAGAAAGAGGTATTCGAAGAGGTGAAGAGACGCAACCCGCGCAAGACCTTCCCCACCCTGGTGGTGGACGGCGAGGAGGTAATCGCGGGGTTCAACGAGGACAAATACCGCGAAACGCTGCTTTGAGCCGCGCCTGCACGGGGAGCCTGTACTGCTGCCCGGCAATCGCGGCGAGAGGGAGGATTATATTGAGAGGGAGGCACTGAATTGAGCCCGGAGTTCGCGCCCGAGGTCCTGGAGTTCTGCGAGCGCCTGGAAAAGGAGGCGGAGGCGGGGGGATACCACCTCAATCCGGACAGGGAGATGACCCTCATGCTCGCCGAGGGTCTGCTGGTCAACCTGAAGCGCTACGGTTACCAGCTCTGTCCCTGCCGCCTGGGGGAAGGAGAGATGGACAGGGACCTGGATATCATATGTCCCTGCGACTATCGCGACGCCGACCTGGACGAATACGGCCAGTGCTATTGCTCGCTCTACGTATCCCGGGAGGTATTGGAGGGGAAGAGGGAGCTGGAGGGCCAGATCCCCGAGCGCAGGCCGGAGCCCGAGGAGCGGGAAAGGATGCGGGAGGAGGGCAGGGCGGCGGCGCGCGCATCGCGGAAGACCCTTCCGGTATGGCGTTGCAAGGTCTGCGGATACTTGGCCGCCCGGGAGAGGCCCCCCGAGGTGTGCCCGATATGCAAGGCGGGGCGAGAGCGCTTCGAGGAGTTCCCCCCGGGAGGCGCAGTGACGCCCCTTCCGGTATGGCGTTGCAAGGTGTGCGGATACTTGGCCGCCCGGGAGAGGCCCCCCGAGGTGTGCCCGATATGCAAGGCGGGGCGAGAGCGCTTCGAGGAGTTCCCCCTCTGACGACCCTACCATCCCCCGGCGGCAGCCAAGCCTTTCATGCCGATCTCCTTTGCGGGAAAGGTGATGAGCGCGGCTCATACCCCGTTTCCTCCCGGAACAGCCCAAGGGTCTCGCGCCCCGGCCTTCCCCGTCGCTTCCATATGTGGCCTTCCGACGGGATCCAGGAGAGGTTTGTCAGGTCGGCACAGGGTGAAGTGGGCGATCAGTCCCCCGCCGCGAGCGAGATGCCCCCGCTGGAGCATTCCACCTCCAACTGCAGGGTCACCGGCGATTCCCGGAAGGCGGCGTTGACGTAGACCGCCCCGTCCCGGTCGCTGGAATCGAGGGTCATTCCCTGCACGCGCAGGCGCCCCGAGCCCATGCGAACCCGAACGCGCACACCCACATCCTGCGGCAGGTAGAGGTACACGTCTCCGGAACCGCTGTCCACCCGTCCCCACAGGCCTCCCTGCCAGCGCCCCCTGAGGTCGATCTCGGTGCGGCCGCTGGCGTTCTCCACATCCAGCCGGACATAGGGCGCGTAGGTGCCGCGGAGGTCCAGGCGCACCCCGCCGCTGCCCTGGCCGATCTCGATGCTCCCCAGGTCGGGCATCTCCCCGGAGAGGTCTATGTCCATGCCTCCGCTGCCGGATTCCACCTTCAGGGAGCGCAAGGCGAGGTCCTGAAGTCGGAATACGCCTTCCGCGCCAGCCAGATCGGCCCGCAGTTCCAGGGGCATGCTCCCGGCGAGGCGAACATGCCAGTCGTTGCGGACGAGCCAGAAGGTCGAAGCCCACCAGTCTCCCCCCTGGACCACGGCGAGCCTTCCTTCCTCGCCGCGAACGGAATAATCAACGCTCGGTTCCCAATCCCTGACGTTGAAGGTGAAGGTTCCCTCGAAAAGGCCCTCCGCGCCCCCCTCGACCGATAGTCTCCCTGAGCGCATCCTCAACTCCGCCACCACTCGTTCCGCCCCCTGAGGCGACAGCGTCCTGGTGACGGTACGCGTCTTTCCCAGAAAATGGATAGACCAGGGGACGGCCAGGGCGGCCAGCGCCAGCAGCACGGCCAGGTTCACGATGCCCAGCGCCAGACCCGCGGTGGCAAACCCGCCTCCCCCCTGCTCTCCTCGCGAGTCCCGGATACGCGAGCGGGCCACCAGAGCGAAGACGATGGCCAGGATACCGCCCAGCAGGGGAAGACACATGAAGGACAGGACCCCCAGCACGAGGGAGGAGACTGCCCAACCGCTGGTCTTCGTCACCGGGGGGCGGGGCCCGACGGGCCCGCCCCCCGGGCCCGGGAGGGACGCGGGCGGCGGGGAAGGGGCCGGCGGCGGGGAAGAGGCGTGACCGGCCGCCGCGGGTCCCTCCGCGCATGAAGTCTCGTCCCTCCAAGGCGGAGATGCCCCGCTTGCGCCCGCCGGCGCTCCGCAGAGATGGCAGAAGGCCGCCCCCTCTAAGAGACCTCCGCCGCAACGCTCACATATGCTCATGTCCCGACCTCTCCATGCCTGACCTCATCCGGAACGCCCTCTGGCGCGCCGTTCGCCTGTTGGCGGCCCCGGTGCCTTTCCCCTCCGGACCGCCGCGACACGGCTTTTCGCCGGCGGGAGCGCGGTTCACCGCTCACCTCACGCTCCGTCCAGCCATTCCTCGAGCATCCTTACCACCAACTCCGGATATTCGTAATTGGGGCAGTGGCCGCAATCCGGCACTAGGCGCAAGTCGGCATCCCGCAGCAGGCCGCACAGTCGGCGGGCCTCGGACGCCTTCACCGATCTGTCCTGCTCGCCGTGGATCACCAGCACCGGCATCTTCACTCCCGCCGCCTCCCGAGAGAGGTCGAGGTGCCTTACCAGGTAGGTGGTGGCGATCAGCGCCCGCCTGTCCACCAGGGAGGCACGTGCGGCCGCCCGCCGCAGGAATTCCTCGGGCAATCTCTCCGGTTTACAGACGGAGGACTTGATGAATCGGGCATAGGTCCTCTCGCCCCAGAAGGGAGATACCGCGCGCAGCGCGGCTTCCAGGAAGGGAAGCCGGTTGGGCCAGGCGAGGGAGCGTGAGCGGTACGGCGTGTCCATGAGCACCAGGCGCCGGACGCTTTCCGGATGCCTGAAGGCGTGGTGCAGCGCGATCGCGCCTCCCATGGAATGGCCCACCAGGATCAGGGAAGAGGCGCCCGCTGCCCGGGCGGCCTCTTCTATGAAGGACGAGAAACCGTCCAGGGTGAAGGAGAAATCGGGCGGGGTCTCCGCGCCGCCGTGACCGGGCAGGTCCGGCGCCAGCACGTGGTACGCGGGCGAGAGCAGCGGCAGCATGAGGTCCCAGAGCGCCGACGACCCTATCCAGCCGTGGACCAGCATCAGCGCGGCTCTTTCCCCGCTGCTGTTGCGCGAGTATGCTCCCTCCTGCCTTGCCGGCTCCGTCAGCATCCCCTTTCCCTGTATCCCCCGGTCTCCCGCGTCTCAGCGTCGTATTCCCGCTGGCGATCCCACCTTAATCTTTCCCGTACTTGCCATGCCGCTAACGGTCACCGCCATCAAGTGCCCTGATATAAGCTTACATATCATTGCAATCATCCTCGCTTAGACTGCACCACGATAAAGGATGAACCCTGGCCGCTGATATAAGCTTACATATAATTGCGATAATCCTCACCTCTTCCGGCTTCCGCGCCGGTCTCTTCCCGCGGCGTATCCCCCTACACGATGCCGAAAGCCCCCGGTTTCCAGCCACCAGGATATCCCACTCGCGTTTCGCATTGAACATCGGGGTAACGCATCGTTTGCAGAAGGCCGGTATCGCTACGCCTGGTCCTGCCCGTCTGCCCTACCGATAGAGGCCACGCGGCGCATCCCTGCGGTCACGGGGGCCGGGTGACGGGCGGCGGCAGCGCGCGCTGCTCCCGGTCGCGGCGGCGCCATACAGCAACCATATCTATCTACATATCTATCCGCGCCGGCACCGGGGGCATGCGGCGGCACCGGATATCGTTCGCGCGGGGTGAAGAACGGTGCCGGTTAGGCCGATTATCTGTATGGGACGAAAGGGAGTCCGCTTTGCACGAGAAAAAGAGACTCGAGGACATAGAGGATAGCGAGGAACAAACCCTGAGGCGGCGCTTGGCGGACCTCGAGGAGGAGAGGGCGAGGAGAGCAAGGGTCGAGCGGGCACTGCGCCTGAGCGAGCGTTACTTCCGCTCCATAATCGAGAGCACCACCGACCTGGTGAGCATCATGGACGCCGCCGGCACCGTCCATTACCACAGCCCGTCGGTCGCCGACATCCTCGGCTATGACGCGGAGGAGATGCTGGGCAAGAGCGCCCTGGAGCTCGTGCACCCCGGAGACCTTGAACGGGTGAGGGAGGCCTTCGAGAGGCTGGTAGCGGAGCCGGACACCCCCATCTCCCTCGAGGTCCGTTACCGCCGCAGGGACGGGAGCTGGCGGGTGCTCGACGGCGCGGGCAAGGGGATGGTCGGAGAAGACGGGGAGAGGTGGGTGCTGGTGGTCTGCCGCGACGTCACCGACCGCAGGGAGGCCGAGGAGGACCTCAACATGCACCGCCTCCACCTGGAAGAACTGGTGGCGGAGCGCACGCGGGAGCTGGAACGGACCAACCAGCTCCTGCGCCTGGAGGTGGAGCGCCGCAGGGAGGCCGAGGAGGAGCTGCAGCGGCGGGAGCGTTACTATCGGAACCTCATCGAGCATTCCTACGGGGTGATCAACGTCGTGGAGCCCGACGGCACCCTGCAGTTCGTCAGCCCCTCCGTGTATGACATATTCGGCTACCGCCCGGAGGAGCTGGTGGGGCGGAACGTATTCGACTTCATACATCCCGACGACCTCCCGGCCATCGCCGCCGCCATCGCCGAGGGCCTTACCCACGAGGGATACGCCACCCAGATGCGCTTCCGCTGGCGGAGCAGGGACGGCTCGTGGAGGATATGCGAGGCGGCGGGCAAGAACTTGCTGCAAGACCCGGCGGTGCGAGGGGTGGTGATGCATACCCGCGACGTCACCGACCGCGTCGAGGCCGAGAGGGCCCTGCGGGAGAGCGAGGAGAAGTTCCGCCTCATCTCCGAGCAGTCCATGATGGGCATCATGATCCTCCAGGACGACGTGTTAAAGTACGTCAACCAGGCCGCCTCGGATATCTTCGGCTATTCCGTGGAGGAGGCCCTCTCCTGGGGGCCGTGGGGGTTCCTGGACATCATCCTTCCCGAGGACCGCGGGTTCGTGCGGGAGCAGGCTTGCCGCAAGCAGCACGGCGAGGAAGGCCAGGTACGGGGCTACGTCTTCCGCGTGAAGACGCCCTCGGGAGAGGTGAAATGGGCGGAGCTGTACTCAAAGCACGTAGTCTACGCAGGGAGGGGGGCGGTGCTCATCTCGGTGACGGACATCACCGCCCACGTGCGCCTGGAGGAGGAGCTGGCGGAGAGCGAGGAGCGCTTCCGCTCCCTCATCGAGAAGGCCCATGACGTCATCGTGGTCATGGACGGAGAGGGAAAGGTGACCTTCGTCAGCCCCTCGGCGGAGAGGATGCTAGGGTACGGGACGCACGACATGTTGTGCATGAGCGTTTTCGACATCGTCGCCGAGGAGGAAGCGGCGGAAGCCAGGGAAGCGCTGCGCTTCTGCCTCGAGAACCCGGACATGGTGGTGAGCAGGAGGCTCGGGGTCATGCACCGGGACGGGTCCCGCAGGGAGATGGAGGTGACGGCCACCAATTGCCTCGCCCATCCCTCGGTGCGGGGGGTGATCATCAACATGCGCGACGTCACCGACCGCGTGGCGGCCCACCGCAAACTGGAACGGTTAAACCATCTCTTCCTCAGCCTGGGGGCGGATCTCTTCGAGAACATGGAGAAGATCGTCTCCTGCTGCCGGGATGTCCTCGACGCGCCGCTCGCGGCCTACTGTCGCCTGGAGGGCGCAAAGCTCTCCATCCTCTCCTCCGCGCCGGGGGAGGAGGGCTTCATGGTGGTGGAGGAGGCGGGGAAGAGCATCGCCGGGGAGATGGTGCGTCGCGACCTGCGCGGGCCCTGGGCGGTCGAGGATATCGTCGCGCATCCCGCCCTCGCCAACGACCACCTGGTGTCCAGGCACGGTTTCCGATCCTTCCTGGCTTGCCCGGTGGCGGGGAAGGGCGGGGCCGTGGGGGCGCTGTGCCTTTTCGATCACCGGCCCCGCGCCTTTACCCACGAGGAGGAGGAGCTCGCGGGCATGCTGGCCCGCGCCCTCGCGGTGGAAGAGGAGCGCCTCTCATACGAGCTGGGCCTCAAGGATTTCGTGGACGTGGCCTCCCACGAGCTACGCCACCCCATCACCCTCATGAAGGGCTACGCCGCGACCCTGGCCAAGTTCGGGGACAGTCTGGGCGAGGAGGAGAGAAGGGAGTACCTGGGCATCATTGACGAGGGGGCGAACCGCCTGGACATGCTCATCAGAGAGCTGCTGGACGTCTCGCGCATCGAGCGCGGGCGCTTCTCCATACACCGCGTCCGCCAGCGCCTGGAGCCCATCCTCGAGCGCGCGGTGGGGGAGATGGAGAAGAAGAGCCGAGGCCGGCGCTTCGAGCTGCGCCTCCCGCTCTATAGCTCTCCGCGCGAGGTGGACGCCGATAAGATCCTGCGCGTGCTGGTGATCCTGCTGGACAACGCGGTGGCCCACTCCCCCGCTGCCTTCCCCGTGGAGGTCTCGCTGGAGGAGGCGGGAGAGATGGGGGAGGCGGCGGTGCTCTCGGTGCTCGACCGCGGGGTGGGAGTCCCGGAAAGGGACCGCGAGCTCATTTTCGAGCGCTTCTACCAGGTGGAGGACGCCCTCCACCACACCACGGGCGGCATGGGCTTGGGCCTATACATCGCGCGGGAGATCGTGGAGGCCCACGGCGGGCGCATCTGGTGCGAGCCCCGCAAGGGAGGAGGCACCGCCTTCCGTTTTACCCTGCCGTAGGGGCGGAGCGGGCGCGCCGTAGGCCCCGTTCTCGGCGATACGCGGAAGCCGGAGGTGTTATAATAGCGCCCGTACCCGACTTGCTTGCCGGGATCGCTAGAGTATCCGAAGCCTCCGCAAGCCGCGTTATCGTGAAACATCTCTAACTAAAGCAATATAAACATGTTGACCTTATATCCTTACATGTATATAATATTTCCGCTTGCGCTAGTTGTCTGAAGAGATGCCGGTAACCCCGGGGGTGAGGGCATATGGGCGGCGAGATCATCGCCGAAAAGTTCGCCCTACTCAGGACGCGCGGCGGCAACGGCGTCGCCGTCACCCACCTGGTGGAGGACACCCTGCTCGGAGAGAGAGCGGTGGTCAAGGTCAGCGAGGGGCTGGAGGACCTCGCCTTCGAGTATCTCAAGACCTACAATCTCGCCAGGGAGCTGGACCTCCCAGGCCTGCTCATGCCTCTGGAAGGAGGCCTGCTGGAGGAGGAAGGCGGCTATTACATGGCCTTCCCCGAGCTGGGGGAACCATCCCTCGAGGACTGGCTGCGAACGGGCGGGCTTCTCCGCTGCGAGGAGATAATGGCCCTGGCCTTGGGGATCCTGCGCGCGCTGGAAGGGCTGCACGGCGCCGGGCTCGTCCATCTCTTCCTCAACCCACGCAACGTCTTCTACCGTCCCGGGGGGCACGTGACCCTCAAGGATCCCGCGCTGCGGAGCTGCTTCTTTTCGAGGTTCCTGGAGGAGGTGGCGGCACCCGACTTCCACTATTTCAGTCCCGCGGTGATGGACGGCGACCCGCCGGGGCCGGAGGCGGATCTCTTCGCGGTGGGCAGGCTGGTGGGACGCCTGCTGGAGGAGGCGGGGGACGCGGGCTCCTCCCCCTGCGTCTCCCGGATCGCGGGACTGGCGCAGGCCTGCATGGAAGCGGGGATCGCCGGGAGCGCGGTGTCGGCTCGAGACCTGCTGGCAGAGTTTGCCGGGGAATCGGCGGGGAGAGGCTGGGACGTGGCGGGTTCCGGCGGGGGAGCACCCGAGCCCGGAGAGGCCAAGAGACGGGAGGAAACGGTCACCGGAGGCCATTTTTCTCCCCGCGCGGAAGCCGCCCCGTCGGAGTGCATGCCGGAGCCGGCAGGCAACGCGGCGCGCCGCGGGCACGGCGCGACGAGGGGCATAGGCCGACCTTTTGCGGCGCTGAGGTTCACGCGCCCGCTGTTGAGGATGTCAGGGCGGCGGGGGCTGTCCGGAACGTGTGCGGGGGAAGGGGAATCCCCCGCGGCGGGAGAGGCGAGGGTCCGCACGCGGGCGGAGGCGAGCGGGCAGGCTCGAGGCCGCGGGGCTCCGTCCGGGTCCCGGCCCCCGTTATCACTTGAAAGAAAAGGATGGGCGACCGCGCTGTTGCTGGCGGCGTTCCTCTTTCTCGCCCTGGCGGGATGGTCGGGCGCCTTTCTCCTCCTGCAGGGCGGAGGCGTGAAGGCGCCCGCCGACAGCACGGCGGGGCGATCTTGCGCGGGCGGCGATGCCGCGGCGGCGGCCGGACTGCTGGGCAGGTCCAGGGGCCTTACGGTGGATGGGACCGCCTCCGGTCTCCGGACGGCGCAGGGGGAGGTCGAGGCGAACGGCGGGGCAGAGCTCGAGGGAGCGGCGGCTGGTAGCACCCGGGATGCAACGGTGGATGAGGTGGAGGGCGCCAGGGACGGCGGGGAGGAGCCGGCGGCGGCCCCTTCATCCCCCGCAGGCGGCTCCGGTGCGCCCCCCGTGGCGTCCTTCACCCTCACCCCCGCCGAGGGAAGGTCTCCACTCCAGGTGCTGCTGGACGCCTCCGCCAGCCACGATCCGGACGGACGCATCGTCGCCTACTCCTGGAGCTTCGGAGCCGCCGGAGTGAGGCTCTACCACGTCTTCGAGAGCAGCGTCATCCCCGCGAGGATATCGGTCACCCTGACGGTGACCGACGACGTGGGGAACAGCGCCAGCGCGACCCGTTACGTGACCCTCTATTGACCCCGGTGCCGGACGAACCAGGGGGCCGGGAACGGCGATCATGCCTCGTCCGTTATCCCGGGTTCGCCCTGGCCGGAAGAAATGACTGTCAAGCCGGCGGCCGAACGACCGATATATTTGTTAACGGTGGGGTGCCCTTCTCCGGACGGAAGCAAAGGCATGGAAGCTGAAAAGGTCGACGGCAGGATCGAGGCAGAGCTGGAGGAACTGCGCCGGCGCGTGGCCGAGCTGGAGGAGGCGCGCGAGGACCGCCGCGCCGAGGAACCCAGACACGACGAAGACCATTACTTCCGCAAGCTCATCGAGAACGCCTACGACCTCATCCTGGTGCTCAACCGGGACGGCAGCATACGTTACGTGAGCCCGTCCGCGAGGCGCATCACCGGGTACGAGCCCGAGGAACTCATGCATAAGGACCCCTTCGAGTTCGTCCATCCGGACGATGTAGGCGTCCTGCTGGAAAGGTTCCGCGCGGGTCTTGACGAGCCGGGGAAGGTGGAGCGCGTCACCTACCGTGCACGCCACCGGAAAGGCACCTGGTTCGTGGCCGAGGCGGTGGCCACCAACCTCCTCCACGACCCCTACGTGGAGGGCATCGTGGTGAACATCCGGGACGTCACCGCCTTCCGCCACGTGGAGGAGGAGTTGCGGAGGTCGGAGCAGAGGTACCGCCTGCTGGTGGAGAACCTCAACCACGTGGTCTTCACCGTGGACACCGAGGGCACGCTCACCTATATCAGCCCGGCCATCGAGCGCATGAGCGGGTTCAGGTGCGAGGAGCTCGTCGGCCAGCCCTTCATGAGGTTCGTGCACCCCGAGGACCTGCCCGGGTTGGCGGGGAGCTTCCGTCGCACCCTGGGCGGCGCCCTCGAGCCCTACGAGTTCAGGGTCATCGACAGTGACGGCAAGGTACGCTATGTCCAGACATCCAGCCGCCCTTACGAGGAGAACGGGGCGGTGGCGGGGCTCATCGGCCTCATGAGCGAGATAACCGACCGCGTGCAGGCGGAGGAAGCGCGGCGGCGCACCGAGGAGAGCTTCCGCTCCATGATCCGCAGGAACATCCAGTATTACAGGAGCACCTGAACCGACCACCTTACGCCAAGGTTTACCGGGAAGGCCCGCCTCGACCTCGCCCCTCGCGGGATATTCATCAGAGACGCGGCGCCGTCGCGATGGGTATCCTTAAACAGGAGAAGGCGCATTTCATCGACTGTGCAGCGACCTCGCCCCTCGCGGGATATTCATCAGAGACGCGGCGCCGTCGCGATGGGTATCCTTAAACAGGAGAAGGCGCATTTCATCGACTGTGCAGCGACCTCGCCCCTCGCGGGATATTCATCAGAGACGCGGCGCCGTCGCGATGGGTATCCTTAAACAGGAGAAGGCGCATTTCATCGACTGTGCAGCGACCTCGCCCCTCGCGGGATATTCATCAGAGACGCGGCGCCGTCGCGATGGGTATCCTTGAACAGGAGAAGGCAAAGTATATATAATAAAACTCCAAGTCATGGGGGAACAAAAGGGGGATGAATGACAGCGCGCCGAAGGACGGCAAGAGGCGCACTCGCGAAGGCGATCGGTGCGCTCCTTTTCTCGGCGGTCCTCGTTCTCCAGGGAAGCGCGGCTTTTGCAGGCGCTCCCTGGCCCGAGCCTCCGCCGGGGCAAGACCCTTACCGCTATGAAGATTACTGCCGCAGCGGGGAGATGCCCGACGATTACTCCCCACACGACCCCGATTTTTGGAAATACACCAGCCGGGAAAGCGATTCCCTCTACCACGCCCTGATCCGGCTCTTCGCCCCCGCCCTTTACGAGAAGGAGCTTAAAGGGGTGATGGGGGCGAGCATCGACCGCGCCTGGTCGGTGACCACGGGCAGGCCGGACGTGATCATCGCCGAGCTCGATTCCGGCGTCAAGTGGCACGATGTCAAGGCCATGGCCGACCTGGCGCGCAAGTTCCGGCTCAACCCCGGTGAGCTGCCGCCGCCCCGGGGAGCGGCATCCTGGGACGCCGACGGCAACGGGGTGTTCAACGTGGACGACTACGCCGGCGACCCGCGCGTGAGCGATCTCAACGGCAACGGCATGCTGGACCCCCAGGACCTCATCTGGTTTTTTTCCGACGGCATCGACGGTGACGGCAACGGCTACCAGGACGACGTCTGTGGATGGGATTTCCTGGAAGACGACAACGACCCATGGGACGAGCTCGATTACGGGCACGGGACCTCCGAGTGCCTGTGGTCGGCGGGGGAGGCGAACAACGGCACGGGTTTCCCGGGAAGCTGTCCCAACGCCATGCTCCTGCCGGTGCGGGTGGGGGATTCCTTCATCGTGGACATCAACCGCTTTGCCCAGGGCGTCATCTTCGCGGTGGACTCCGGTGCCTGGCTGATCCAGGAAGCCCTGGGGTCGGTCAACAACTCCCCCTTCGGCCAGGCGGCCATCGACTACGCCTATTCCAGGGGGGTGGCGGTCATCGCCTCCGCTGCGGACGAGGAATCTGCCCACCAGAACTTCCCCTGCACCTACGAGCGCACCATCCAGGTCAACGCGGTGCAGAAATACAATTCCATGGGATCCTTCCTCGTGGACCAGTTCCCGCCCTCCTACCTCTACCTGGGAGGGATAACCAACTACGGCGCACACACCATCGTATCCACCCCCTCCGACGGCCATTCCTCCGGGGCCACGGGAAGGCTTGCGGGCATCGCGGCGCTGGTGTATTCCGCCGCCGAGGACGCCGTGCGCCGCGGCGAGATCTGGCGTTACCCCGGTCTGGAGCGGCCGCTTTCCGCGTGCGAGGTGAAACAGGTCCTGGCCATGACCGCCGACGACATCGACTTCTCGCCGCAGTCCTACGGGGTCACCAACGGACTCCTGGACGCGATCATCGGCCCCTCCGAGCGCTTCCGCTCCACGCCGGGGTGGGACCCCTATTTCGGCTACGGGAGGGTCAACGCCTACGAGGCGGTGAAAGCGGTGCAGGAGGGGCGCATCCCCCCCGAGGCGGAGATCTCCGCGCCGCGTTGGTTCGAGCTCATCGACCCCGGAAGGGTCTCCCTGGCGGTGGAGGGCAGGGTGGCGGCGGTGCGCGCCGACGCCTACAACTATACGGTGGAATGGGCGCCGGGATGGGACCCGGCGGAGAGCGAATGGAGGACGGCGCGCAGCGCGGGCCCCCTTTACGAGCCGCTGCAGGGCACCCTGGCCACCCTGGACCTGGGCCGGATATACCGCGCCGTGCAGGAGAGCATGGAGGAACGCGGGGGGTCGGAAGACCCCAACCGCCACGCCTTCACCGTGAGGGTGAGGGTACGTGACAGCCGTGGGATATGGGGCGAGGACCGCAAGGCGGCCTTCTGCTTCCGGGACCCCGACGCCCGGGAGGGGACGCCCGTATGGATGGGCAGCGACGTGTCGGCGCCCCCGCGTTTCGCGGACCTGGACGACGACGGCGCAGACGAGCTCATGGTGGCCACCGGTGAGGGGCTGGTGCACGCCTTCAGGTCCGACCTGAGCGAGCTTCCCGGCTGGCCGGTACATGCCACCCCCCTGCCGCTGCACGAGGGCTCCGCGGCTTTCCGGTCCGGAGCGGTGCCCAAAAACGTCTATGCCTCCGTCATCGGTGCTCCCGCGGTGGGAGACCTGGACCGCGACGGCAGGCTTGAGGTGGTGGCCGGGGACACGGAGGGGAGGATATACGCCTGGGATAGGGCCGGGAGGCTGCTGCCCGGCTTCCCGGTGCGCTCCAACCCCCTTTACTCCATACCTGACCGCGCCGATTGGTGGACGCCGGGGGCGCTTCCCGAGCAGTGGCATGCCGCGCGCATCGCGCCGGACAGGGTACACCGGCTCAACAAGTGGAACTGCTTGGACAAGGGTTTCCTACGCGGCCCCGTGCTGTGTAACCTGGATTCCTCCCCCGACGGCTCCCTGGAGATCGTGGCGGCCTGCCTGGACCAGCACCTCTACGCCTGGCACGCCGACGGATCGCCGGTGGAGGGCTGGCCGGTGAAGCTGGTGGATCCGGCCAAGGTCGCCTCCATGGACCCCCTCACCCACACCTGCGTCTTCCATGACCAGGAAAACCTTACCAGGGGGAGCAAGATAGTCACCAATCCCTCCGTTGCCGACCTGGACGGGAACGGCACCCTCGAGGTCGTCTGCGGCACCAACGAGGGCTATCCCGACGAGGCCCTCAACGTATCGCCGCGGACCTTCGCCCTATCCCTGCTCCTGCCCTTCATCAAGCCTCTCATAGGAGGGGCGGCGGGCGCGCTCTTCAACCCCGGGAACACCCGTGTTTACGCGGTACATGCCGACGGCAGCGCCCACGGTTTTGACCCCGGCGCCGAACCGCACGCGGACCGACCGCCCGCCAACGCCTACCTCACGGGCTGGCCCGCCCGCCTGGCCATGGTGGCCACGGGCATGCTGCCCAACGTGGTGGAGGGGGTGAACGGCCCCGCTGCCCTCGCCGACCTGGACGGCGACGGAAGGCTGGAGGTGGGGGTGTCGTCCGCCGCCGGGCCCGGCTATATCCTCAAGGCGGACGGGACTTCCTTCCTGGGAAGCGACGGGAGCGGCCTGCCTCTGAGCCTGGAGTGCGACGAGGCCGGCGCCGCGGCGGGATCCGGCGACCTGCCGGTGATGTGCGCCCTGGGCGGCGGCTGCTTCGCTGAGCTGCAGGGACACGGTCTGTGCTACGTCTCTCCCACCATGGGGTTCGGGCGGGCCATCGATCTCTTCCTGCCCGCGAGCCAGACTCGCTCCGATGACCAGATCTCGGCCTGGAGCGCGTCCGACGGGCGCTTCCTGGCGCCCTTCCCGCGCCGCATGAACGACATGATGTTCTTCCATACCCCAGGGGCCGCCGACCTCGACGGCGACGGGTCCCAGGAGGTGCTGGCCGCCAGCTCCTATTACGATATCCATGCCGTAAACGCCTCGGGGGCGGAGCCCATGGGCTGGCCCAAGTTCACCGGAGGGTGGAGCGTGGCCACGCCGGCGGCGGGAGACTGGGACGGAGACGGCAGGCGCGAGGTGGTGACGGGGACCCGCGAGGGATGGCTGCTGGCCTGGCGCACCGCCTCCACCATCGCGGACCGGGCGGACTGGCCCGAGTACGGGCACGACCCGTGGGGGACGGGGTGCCTGGAGACGGACGCCTGGAGGCCGGGGGCGGTCAGGGACCTCGTCCTGGAGAGGATAGACAGGGAAGGCAAGCCGCGCGGGATCAGGCTCGCCTGGACGGCGCCGGGAGACGACGGCGGACGCGGCCGGGCCATGTGCTACGAGGTGCGTTTCCTGAACCGACCCATAACCGAGGAAAACTGGGGGGAGGCCATACCCCTGGAGCGGGGGAAACCCATGCCGGGAGAACCCGGAAACATGGAAGAATATGTCTATGAAGGCTTTCCCTTCGACGGGAGCCTCAAGGGGGTCACCGTCTATATGCGCATACAGGCCCGCGACGAAGCCGGTAACCTCTCCGCCCTCTCCAACCAGGTCTCGGTCTCCTACGAGGGTGATGTGGGGCCCGAGCCGGAACCCGAACCGGAGCCGGAACCGGAGCCGGAACCCGAACCGGAGCCCGAGCCCGAACCGGAGCCGGGACCGGTGGGCCCCTCGCAGACCTCGGCCAGGTGGTATTTCGCCGAGGGGTGCACGGGGAGCGAGGCCCGCGGCTCCTTCGAGACCTGGATCCTGCTCCAGAACCCGGGAGAGGAGAAGGCCAACGCGAGCCTCACCTACGTCACACATCAGGGCAAGGTGGCGGGGCCGGTGCTGGAGATTGAGCCGGGGACCAGGCAGACGGTGAACGTCGCGGCCACCCTTCCCGGCGCCTGGGAGGTCTCCACGGTGGTGGAGTCGGACCTGCCGGTGGTGGCGGAGCGGGCGGTGTACTGGCTTGCCCCCGAGGGAGGGCGGAAGGCGGCCCACGATTCCATCGGAGCCGTCGAGGGCTCCACTGTCTGGTACCTCGCGGAGGGCTCCACGGGGAGCGACGAGAGCGGCTCCTTCGAGACCTGGGTCCTGGTGATGAACCCCGGCGACAGGGCGGCGGAGGTGGCGGTCACCTACCTCACCCCCACGGGGGAGGTGGAGGGCCCGCGCTTCCGGCTCGCCCCCGGCTGCCGGCAGTCCGTAGGCGTGGCGGATACCCTGCCAGGAGAGTGGCATGTATCCACGGTGGTGGAGTCGGACCTGCCGGTGGTGGCGGAGCGGGCGATGTACTGGAACGGGAAAAACTCTTTCCGTGAGGCGGCCACCTGCTCCATAGGAGCGGGAGAGGGCTCCACTGTCTGGTACCTCGCGGAGGGCTCCACGGGGAGCGACGAGAGCGGCTCCTTCGAGACCTGGGTCCTGGTGATGAACCCCGGCGACAGGGCGGCGGAGGTGGCGGTCACCTACCTCACCCCCACGGGGGAGGTGGAGGGCCCGCGCTTCCGGCTCGCCCCCGGCTGCCGGCAGTCCGTAGGCGTGGCGGATACCCTGCCAGGAGAGTGGCATGTATCCACGGTGGTGGAGTCGGACCTGCCGGTGGTGGCGGAGCGGGCGATGTACTGGAACGCCCCCGGCGCCTACCGCCAGGCGGCCCATGCCTCCGTCGGCGCTGTGGCCGGCGACCTCACCTGGTATCTGGCGGAGGGTTCGACCCAGGAGAACCACCCCCAGAGGATGGCGACGGGCGAGTGGCCGGAGAAGGTGGACATCTTCGAGACCTGGGTCCTGGTGATGAACCCCGGCGACAGGGCGGCGGAGGTGGCGGTCACCTACCTCACCCCCACGGGGGAGGTGGAGGGCCCGCGCTTCCGGCTCGCCCCCGGCTGCCGGCAGACCGTAGGCGTGGCGGATACCCTGCCTGAGGCCGTACAGGTGTCCGCGGTGGTGCGCTCCGACCTGCCGGTGATAGCGGAGCGGGCGATGTATATAGACGCGGACGACGGGACGCGGAAGGTGACCAGGCGTGCCGCCCATGCCTCCATCGGCGTGCCGGGGTCATGCCTGGAGGGGTTTCGGACGCAAGCGCGGGCGGCGGGAGAAAGCGGGAAGACGGTCAGGGTCGCCAGGGGGGAGAGTTTCGCCGTCGAACTGCCCTCCGACCCCTCTTCTGGAAATGTCTGGATGCTTGCTGCGCCCCTGGACGAAACAAGGGTGAGGTTCATATCCCGCTCCGTGGCCTCCGGCGTCGAGGGAGGATCCGGTCCGGTCCGGGAGGGCGCGGAGACATGGGTGTTCGAGGCGGTGGGAGAAGGCGAGGCCTCCATAAAGCTGCGTTATTCACGCCTCTGGGACGAGGATGATCGCCCCGCGGGCGAGGTGTCCATCGGGGTCACGGTCTCCGAGTAGAAGAGCGGCGTTCCCGCGTGCGGAGAGCGCATATCTCCCTGCAGCCGGCCGCGGGGAGCCGGGCCGGGAACGAAAACAGCCGTCCGCCCCCATCCCCTTTCTTGCCGGGGCCCGCTCAACCGTCGAGGCGGGGAATCCCGTCCTCGGGCATCGTACCCTACGCCGCGACGTCCATAATTACGGATAGGGAATATGGTTTTTCCTTATCCCTACTCACGGGCATGGTACCCTACGCCGCGACGTACAAAATAATGTAAAGGTAAGATATGGAATACGCTGTCCCCGCTCACGGGCCTCGCACCTTTTTCGCGACCTCATCGAGGGTAAACCCGGGATCTTTTGACCCCGGCACGGGATCTTGCGTGGCGGGGTACACGGGAACCCGAAAAACTCCTGCGGCGCCCTTCTTCCTCAAGGGGGGTTGACGGCCGCGTTGTCCTCATATAATATAACATGTATAACTTTTAAGATATAAGAAGGAGAGGACATGGCGGTAAGGATCATCAGCACCACGGAACTGCGGTCGAAGGCGGCAGACATGGTCCTCGGGCTGCGCAGGGGGGACCGTTTTCTCATCCAGCACTACAACGACATCGTGGGGTATATCACCCCGGAGATACCCTCGAACCTGCTGAAGAAGCTGGGCAACAGGAAGGCCAGCCGGGAGGAGACCTTCAAGACGGTGGAATAGCCCGGCAAGAGCCCGGGAGGAATCCGTCCCCGGCTGCGCATCCCGGGCGGGGCGTCCGTGAAGATCCGCCCGTCCCCGATCAAGAGGTTTCTTTTCTCGTGCCACGCTCGAGGCGGGCAGGGAAGGAGGGGACGGAAAAGCGGGAGACATCCTTCCCGCCGGGAACCGCGTACCGCTTCACTCCCGCCGTGCCGCGAGGGCGCGGAGGCTGGACACGGAGGCAAGGCATCCCCAATCCCGTAGCCGCGGAGGCGGCGGACCGGTCCGTGCGCCGCGTCCCGGTCAGCCCGCGGGGGGCATCGCACGGCGGCGAAATGCGGAGGCGGGGTCCGGCGTTGATCCCCCGTGGAGGAGGAGCATGATGTCGCGCATACACGGTCCCATGGGCAGGCGCTCGGTCAGGCACCTGCCTCTCCCGGGGGACGAGAGCGCCCAGGCCACCGCGGAGTTCGCGCTGGTGCTGCCGGTGCTCCTCCTAGTCTTCCTTCTCTTCGCCCAAGCGGTGATGGTTATGCGTGCCCAGATCGCGGTGACCGCCGCGGCCAGGGAGGGGGCCCGGAAAGGGGTGGAGACGGGGAGCGTGGCGGCGATCGAGGGCGCCGCCGCCAGGGCGGCGGCGGGACTGGATGGAGAGAGGCTGCGGGTGAGGGTGGAAAGCGGGCCGCGCCGCCGCGGCGAGTGGATAAGGGTGGAGGTGGAATATGACGTGCCCGTGTCCATACCCGCGGTGCAGGACATCTTCCCCGCCATCACCGTGCGTGGCTGTGCGGAGATGCGCATAGAGAACGACCGGGAGGAGGTCCCGTGAGGAGGCTGGTGGGGGACGAAACGGCGGGGGTGACGCCGGTGGCCGCCGTGCTGGTGGTGGTGATGCTGCTGGTGGGGACGGTGCTGCACGACGTCACCGCGCTCTATGGCGCCCGTAGCATCGCCCAGACTGCCGCGGACGCCGCCGCAAAGGCGGCGGGCTTGGAGCTCTCCCCCCTCTTGAGGGTCGGGAGCGACCCCACCTCCGCGGCGAGGGATTACGCCTCGCGCAATGGCGCCCGGCTGGCATCCCTCAGCTACGGCGGGAGGCTGTCCTACATCTGGGTCACGGTGAGGGTGGAAAGGGAGGTGGAGCTCCTGGTCATGTGGGGAAGGAGGGCCAAGGTCAGCGCCACCGCGCGCTGCTATTTCGACCTCGCTGCCCAGGGACGTTCCCTTGGCGCTCGCGGTTCGGCGCCCGCGGTCAGTAGATGAAGAAGGGAAAGGCATCCACCCGCCATTCACTGGCCTCCTTCACCAGGCGCACGCGAGAGGTCTCGGATTCCAGATTGCCCCTGCTCCCGAACTCGATGGTCACATCCACCTCGGCGGACCCGCCATCGAGCTTTATGCCGTCGGGATCGAAGTCGTATGACCGCGCGGTCCCGAATACCCCGGAGAACTCCGCCGCCGTCCAGGCTTTCTCCAGGCGGTGCTTCTCCCGGTAATCGCGGCTCAGGTGTTCGAAGAGGTAATCGGTGCGGCCATCGATGCACGCGACGAGAAAATCCCGCAGGGCCTGTTCCACCTCCGTTTTCTCGTCGCCCTTGTCGCGTGGCTTGTTGGACCAGTCGAGGGCGGTGAAGGAACTCACCTTCCACGCCTCGTTCTCCCTCACCAGCACTAGGGTCTCCTCGCGCGTGCCCCTGCCGGTCACCTCCACCTCCACCCTCACCACGGCCCGGTCGTCTTCCAGCGCCAGGTCATCCCGGGGGGAGAAACGGTAGGAGACGAGGTAGCCGAGGGCGGCGGTCAGCTGGTCCCGGTCGAGGGGGTCGGGCACCTGGTTGGACTCCAGGTAGTCACGGGAGAACATGGAGCGAATGCCCTCGAGGTCCTGGTTCCCCAGGGCGTCCAGGAAGGACATCGCCGTCTGGGACACGGCTTCCGCGCGGTCTTCCGCGGACTCTCCGCCGCCGCACCCCGCCGCGCAGGCCAGCGCTAGGACCGGCAGGAGCACGGCGGCGGACATCACCACGACCCCTCTCCTCATCTTCATCCTCTCCGACCTCCCGGAACTCTTCCGCATCGGTTTCGGAACCGTCATCGCTCCCGAGCATGATCCGACCGCGGCGGAGCCGTTCCACAGCTCCCTTGACATCCAGACTCTGCCTTCCCTGTATGCCACCACCATCGCTCCGGCGCGTGGCTCGACCGCGGCGGTCCTCCCAGTACATCTTCTCCGCCGCCTTCGCCATACCTCCCGCGTTTGGGATCTCTGAAGACCCCCGGTTGTTCCCGGGACGGGAACCGGAAAGGGGACTCCAGCCTGGGCCGTTGCCATGCCCGATCGCCGAGCTCCTCTGCCTATCATGCCGGCTTATACGTCCTCGCTTCGCTCGCGGGTCTTCACCTGCCGGCCTGAACGGGCTTCCCGATAAGGCGCGGCCAGGTAACGAGGGCACATCAAGCACTTGGCCTCGCCGTGCCCCGGGCTCGGGAGACGGGGTCCGCCGGTTCGTTCCGCGGGCGGGAGCGGAAGCGGGAAAGGTGTCCGGAAGAAAGACGCGGGAAGACGGGGCGTAGAGACCCGCACCCTCCAAGCGTTGTGATAAACGAAGGCCGAAGAGGGAAAGGAAACGAGAGGCATGGAAGAACCAGGCAGGGAGAGAGACTGCATCATCAACCAGCGTTACCGACGCACGTCCGTCCTGCGCGCCCTGTACGAGAGCATGGGCGGGGCGGCCAACGGTAATGGACCCCGGCCCGCACCCGGCGCGTCCGGAGGGGTGGCTTCCGGGAGCGAGGGGAGCGTCGGGGCGGCCGGCGGAAACGGCGTGGAGGGGGTGAGACGGCATCCCGGCGCCCCGATGGCGGGAGAACGCGACGAGGAGGAAGAAGATGGAGGCGTCCTCGCTGGCATCGAGGTCCGGAGGGCTCTGCGAGACGGTGCGGACCCCGGAAGCCCGCGGACAAGCACAATCCCCGTCGCGGAGGTGTCGGTACGAGGCTCTGGCGGGTGACCGGCGGCGTATGCGCATGCCGCATGCGCGTTGTCTCACCCCGGACCGCGGTACCGCAGTGCGGGCCTCCGTGATGCGGAGGGGAGCGCGGGGAATATATAATCCGGAATATGGACACGCCTCTTCCATGACCCGCTGGCAAGCAGGGGTCCCGGGAAAATCGGCTGCACGGCGCATGGAACCGTTCCGGGCGCAAGGCAGAGGAAGCGGAAAGAGAGAGGGGTATGCTGGCGCTGCTTGTGTCCCTTGCCCTGGAGCGCATGGAGCCGGAGAGGGAACGGGAGCTGGTGGAAAGGGCACGCTCCTCCCCCGAGGCTTTCTCCGAACTCTACGAACACTACATGCCCCTGATCTACCGCTATCTCATGAGGAGGGCGGGGAACGCGGAGACCGCGGAGGACCTCACCGCCACCACCTTCGAGAAGGCGCTGCGCCACTTGGAGAGATTCCAGTGGAAACAGGTATCTTTTTCGGCCTGGCTGTACCGCATCGCCACCAACTGCCTGGTGGACCACTACCGGCGCGAGGGAAGGCACCGCGAGGCCTCCCTGCAGGACGTGGAGGGGGTGCTCAGGTCTCCCGTGGGGGCGGGCGAGGAGGAAACGGAGAGGGTGGCGTTGCTCATGGAGCTGGTGCGGCGACTCCCCCTCTCCTACCAGCACGTCCTGGCGTTGAAGTTCTACCAGGGTCTGGATCACGACGAGATGTGCGAGGTGCTCGGGGTGAGCAGGAAGACCTTGAGCATGAAGATATACCGCAGCCTGCAGGCGTTGCGTAAGGAGGCCGCGGAGGCGGGGCTGCTCGAGGAAGGGATGTGAGGCGGCTTGAGGGCGAGGATCAAGGCGGAGCTCATCGCCGGCGCTCTGGAACGGGGCGAGCCGAGCGAGGCGGTGTCCCAGGATCCCGAGCTAAGGGAACTGGAGCGGCTGGCCTCTCTGCTCGCGGTGGTCTCCCGGTCCGAGCCGGAGCCGTCGCGGGAGGCGCTTGCGCGAATGCGGGAGAGAGTCGAGGAATGCCAGCGTGGTGTCGCGGAGGAGAGGAGGGCTAGGGAGAGGGACCCCGCCCGTCGCGTGCAGGTCGCGGAGCCCTGGCGCGCGTCCTACGGGATGCTGACGGCGGCGGCGGTCCTGGCGGCGGTCCTGGTGGTGTCCTCGGTGCTGCTGACAGGTCCGGGAATGGTGATAGTCCCGCCCGCCCTGGAGCTTGCCGAGGCCGAGGCGTGGGTTTTCGCCACCGCCGGCGTAGAGATAAGGCCGCCGGGCGGGGAATGGTCCCAGGTATCGCCTCCCTTCGTGATGCAGGCCGGGAGCTCCCTTCGCATTCCCCGGGGCGTAAGGGCGGAGGTGGCCTTCGGGGGACGCGACCTGGCGCGCCTGGAATCCGGCAGCGAGGCCGACGTGGTTGCGGTGGCGGAGACCGGGATCTCGGTGCAGCTTCGCCAGGGCAGGGGCTATTTCCGCGCCGAGGGCACTCCCCTGCGGGTTTTCGGAGGTGGGCTGCAGGCGGAGGCGCGCGGTACCGTATTCGACCTCGACCTGAGGGGTCCCGACCCCGTGCTGCTGGCGCTCGAGGACGAGGTGGCGGTGGAGATCCTGCAGGGAGGGACGGGCAGCCTGGTGGTGGCGGAGGGGGAGGTCTTCGCCCTGCCCGACCTTTTGGGAGAAGGGGATCCCGCGGCGCTGGTCGGGGAGACGGGGCCGGAAAGACTGCTCGACGAGTGGCTGCTCTGGAACCGCCTCATCGACCGGCAAAGGGGTTGGAGCGTGGGCGTGCTCTCGGACGTGGAGGGTTCGGTCGCGGGGTGGCCGGCTATCGCGGAGCTGGGATCGGATGACGGGCGGCAACCGGCTCCCGCTCCCCCGCCGGATGGGGACGGCGGGGAGGACGGTCAGGACGGGGGGCAGGACGGAGAGGAGAGAAAACCCACCCTCTCCCTGCAGGGGACGGTGCAGGGTTCCGGCGTCGCCCTCTCCTGGGAGGTAAGGGACGGCACGGCGCAGGAGTTCATCCTCCTGCGCGCCGAGGGAAGAGAGCCCGCCTATCCCGGGGACGTGCTTGCCCGCCTGGCGGGCGGCGCGAGGAGCTACCTGGACTCGAGGGTGGAGCCCGGGGTCTCCTATATCTACCGGGTCGCAGTGCGATATGGAGGCGGCATCGTCTACAGCAACGGCGTCAGGCTTTCCATCCCCGCGGTCAAGCCGGCGATCGCCCTGAGCGGCAGGGTCATCGACGGAGGAGGGGGGAGGCCGGTGATCGAGCTGACCTGGCACGTGGATGGAGACCCGCGGGCGGAATCCCACGTGTTGGTAAGAGGGCTGGGGGAACAGAACCCGCAATATCCTCCCTTTGGAAACATGCTCTCCTGGAGTTTCCCGGCCGGCAGCAGCGACTATAAATATATAGATGATGACCTGTACATGGGCTACACGTACAACTATCGCATCTACGCCGTCAGGGACGGAAACGTGGTCCTGCAGTCCAACCTCGTTTCCGTTTACGTGGACACCTCGGTGCTCCTCAAGGGAGGTGAGGCCGCCGGCTCGTCCGGTTCCCGGTAAGGGAGGCCATAATACCCGCCGCGATAAAGGGTGTCGGTCGAGGGAAAGGGCTTTGAGGAGGTTGCAGATGATACTCACCTTGCCCCGAACAACCGTTGCCGGCAAAGGATATCGCGCGGGAGGGGCGATCGATCGCGGGGAGTCCCGGCGTTCGTCCGGGGTCCGGTAGCGTTTCGTTGACTATCAACCTGGCGGAGTCTAAACTGTTTTAACGTGCCGTTTAGGCGGTTTGACGGCGCGGCGCCGCAAGGCCCGCGGCCGATCTCCATAAGCGAGGAAAGGAGGGTGAGGTAAATGCTCGCGCTGTTTCAGAGCTTCGGCCTTCCCGAACTGGGCGTCATCCTTCTCATAGCGCTCATCATCTTCGGGCCGGCGCAGCTCCCCAAGATAGGGCGCTCCGTGGGTAAAGCCATCCGGGAGTTCAGGGAATCCAGCTCCGAGGTATCGAAGGCCATACAGGAAGGCATAGAGGGCGGCGACGAGGAGAAGAAGAGCAAGAAGAAGGCGGAAGAGGACGAATAGACGGTCTCGCTCACGCCGGCTCTCAGTCTGCACCTCACGCGGCAACTCCCATCTCCCGTCACACCGGAGGCTGTATTGGCCGACCGCAAGATGACCATCATCGAGCACCTCGAGGAACTGAGGAGGCGCATCATCGTCATGCTTCTGTCCCTCGGGGTGGCGGTATGCGTGGGTTACGTTTTTTCCTGGGACATCCTCGATTTCCTCAAGCGGCCGGCCGCCAGGGCGGACATCCCCCTGAACCTTTACTACCAGACGGTGCTCGAACCCTTCATGGTGCGCTTCAGGATCGCCATGTACGCGGCCATCGTGCTGGCGCTTCCCGTCATCCTCTACGAGGTCATCGCCTACATCGCCCCGGCGCTGCGCAAGCGCGAGAAGCGCTTCATGTACACCGCCCTTTTCTTCATCATCGTCTTCTTCCTGGGCGGAGTGGCCTTCTGTTATGCGTATATCCTTCCCGTGGGCCTGAAGTGGCTGACGGGCCAGGCAGGAGGGAGGATAAGCCCGGTGCTCATGGCGGGCCAGTACATCAGCCTGGTGGCGCTGCTCATGGTGGCGGTGGGCCTATCCTTCGAGACTCCCCTGGTGGTGTGGTTGGTGGTGCGCCTGGGGATCGTCACCCCGCAGAGGTTGCACAAGAACTGGCGTTACGCGGTGGTCATCATCCTCTGCTTCGCCGCCCTCATCACCCCCGACTGGAACCCCATCACCATGATGCTGGTGGCGGTGCCCATGTTCTTCCTCTACGAGGGGAGTATACTCTTCGCCATGCTGGGAAGGAGGGGGGCAGAGAGACGGAAGGAGGCCCTGGAGGAGGAGTCGGAGGAGTAACATGCCCTCGCGACCTCGATGCCGCTGGGCCGTATGGCAGGTGGAAGGTACTGCAGTATTTGAGATAGGCGTGAAAGCCGGCACATAAAGGAGGTAGGTCAACATCGGCGATTTCAACCTGAAGCAGCGCAAGATCAACAAGAGCCTGGTGACCCGCACGGCCAGGTCGTACGTGGCGTCAAATCCCCGGCTCAAGGGAGTGATGGGGCTGTACCGCGAGGTGTTCTCGGTGCAGCGCAGGCTCTCGCAGCGCATACCCGACCGGCTGCCCCACCTCGAGGAACAGCAGGCGCACAAGCTCATCGAGGAAGGCAAGCCGCTCATCGAGACCGGGGAGATGGCCGTGGATGTCGCCCTGGCGGAGGAGCTGATGAGGGAACTGGCGGAGGTGCTGAGGAAAAAGAGCGAGTCCTCCCTCGAGAACCTGGACGCGTTCCTCTCCCGCGAGCTGGACGGCGAGGGGCTTCGCGCTCTCATCGAGGCCTTCCTGGAGCGTGACGACGAGGAGTTCCTGCGTCTGGCGGAGGGCTATTCGCTGGAGCCCGCGGTGCTCTACATGCTGGTGCATATGACCATGGCGCCGTTTTTCTGGAAGGCAGCGGGCGCCATGGCCCGCAAAGCCGACCTCGACCAGGTTCCGAGGGGACGGTGCCCGGTATGCGGCGACCTGCCCATCATGGGTTTCCTGCGCTCGCAGGACGGCCTGCGGGTCCTGGAATGTTCCCTGTGCGGGTCGCGCTGGGGGATCCCGCGCATCATGTGCCCCTTCTGCATGAACATCGACCAGGGAAAGCTGAAGTACATCTTCGTGGAGGGCGACGACAGGAAAAGGGCATACCTTTGCGAGAAGTGCGGCAGGTACCTCAAGGTGTCCACGGCGCCGGGAGAGCGGGACGAGGAGTTCGTCATCCCCCTCGAGGACCTCGCCACCGCTCATCTAGACCTGGCGGCGGAGGAAAAGGGTTACGAGCGCGGCTGCCGCACGGTGTTTTCTTGAGATCCAAAAGAGCAACCGCATCTCGTGCCGCTGCCCGCGGGCCGCGCGCTCCGGTTGCGGAAACAAGTTGCCTTACGGTGAAATTCGATAGTATAATGCTCCCGATTTGATGTCAGTTTGATCGAGGGTCATGCCGAGGGCCCGGAAGGGCCGGGATCGAACGGCAAGGGAGGTCTGAAAAGCCAGGCCAGTGCTGCATGTATGTCCTGGCGGGTGGATCATAGAGGTTAAGCGCCGTTCCAGACGGTGATAAACCGCTTTTATCCGTTCCTTGAAAATCTGGTGGGCTTCCGGCGCGCATGTGGGGAAATCAAATCCCGTGCGGGTTTTATATATATATATGCGTAATGCACAGTATGCAGTATAGTCGCTTTTTTGGAGGTACAGGATTCGACCTAGGAAAGTGGGGGGAAGTATGGAACTTTCGCGAAGAAGTTTCCTCAAGCTGTCGGGCGCCGGCATAGGCGTCACCGCCCTCGCCCAGCTCGGGTTCTCCACCACCGCCCTCGCCGCTGCCGAGGAGCTTCGCATCAGCGAGGCCAGCGAGAGCACCACGGTATGCCCCTACTGCTCCGTGGGCTGCTCCGCCATCGTCAGCGTGAAGGATGGCAAGGTGGTGGGCTTGGAGGGCCTTCCAGACAGCCCCGTGAACCGGGCGAGCCTCTGCTCCAAGGGGCAGTCCATCTACCAGATCGCCAACAACGACCGCCGGCTCACCAAGGTGCGCTACCGCGCCCCCGGGGCCACGGACTGGGAGGAGAAGACCTGGGAGGAGGCCATCCCCAGGATTGCCCGCCTCATCAAGGACACCCGAGACGCCACCTTCGTGGAGACGGAGGAGGTGGACGGGAACAAGGTCACGGTGAACCGCTGCGAGGGCATCGCCCAGCTGGGAGGGGCAGCCCTGGACAACGAGGAATGCTACCTGGCCGTCAAGTTCGCCCGCGGCCTCGGCCTGGTGTACATCGAACACCAGGCCCGTATATGACACTCGGCCACAGTCGCCGGTCTCGGCGGCACGTACGGCCGGGGAGCCATGACCAACCACTACATCGACCTCAAGAACGCCGACGTTTTCATGATCTGCGGCGCTAACCCCAGCGAGAACCATCCCGTCTCTTGGCGGTGGATGGAAAAGGCTAGGGAGGAGCGCGACGCCAAGATCATCGTGGTGGACCCGCGCTTCACCCGCTCCGCGGCGCGCGCGGACCTCTTCTCCTTCATCCGCCCCGGCACCGACATCGCCTTCTTCGGGGCGCTGATCAAGTACGCCATCGACAAGAACTACATCAACTGGGAGTACGTGCAGAACTACACCAACGCCCCCATCCTGGTCAACCCGGACTTCAAGGGGCCCGGTGAGCTGGACGGCTACTTCAGCGGCTACGACAAGGAGAAGAGGAAGTACGACACCAAGACCTGGACCTACCAGGCCGGCCCCGACGGCAACCCCGTCCGGGTACAGCTCATCCCCATCGCCGAGGACCCGACCTTCCCAGGCAGGGGGGTGCCCACCGGCCCCAAGGACTCCAACGGGAACTACATCCCCAACGACGACGCGGCCATCGCGGGCTCCGTTTTCGCCAAGCTCAAGGAGCACTTCTCCCGCTACACCTACGACGGGCCCGACAGCGTGGTGGCCAAGGTCTGCGGCATGGATCCCGCCAAGTTCAAGGAGATCGCCGAGTGCTACTGCGGCATCACCTGCAAACGGGAGAAGAGCGGCAACCTCATGTACGCCATGGGGCTGACGCAGTTCACCTTCGGGACGGAGAAGATACGCACCTTCGCCATCCTGCAGGCGCTGCTCGGCAACACCGGCATGCCCGGCGGGGGCATCAACGCCCTGCGCGGGGAGTCCAACGTCCAGGGCTCCACGGACTTCGCGCTCCTCTCCCACATCCTCTGCGGGTATATGACCGTGCCCAACTCGAGCGACCACCCCGACCGCGGCAAGTACCTGGAGAAGACAACCCCCAAGGTGGGCATCTGGACCTGGCAGCCCCGCTTCTTCAACAGCTACCTCATGGCCTACTACGGCCCCTATGCCAAAAAGGAGGGGCTGGACAAGGCCTACGAACTGCATCCCAAGGTGAAGAAGGGCAAGAACTACACCCATATCGCGCTCTTCGAGGACATGTACGCGGGCATCATCAAGGGCCTCATCGCCTGGGGGCAGAACCCGGGGGTCGGTGGACCCAACTGCAACCTGGAGTACGCCGCCATGGACAAGCTGGACTGGCTGGTGGCCGCGGACCTCTGGGACACCGATAGCATGAACTTCTGGCGCCGCCCCGGGGCCGACCCCAAGGCCATCCAGACCGAGGTGTGGGCGCTTCCCGCCGCCTCCTCGGTGGAGAAGCCGGGGTCGGTCTCCAACTCCGGAAGGATGGCCCAGTACCGTTGGAAGGCGGTGGAGCCCCCCGGGGACGCCATGCCCGACGCCTTCATGATCCACCAGATCATGAAGGCGGTAAAGGAGCTCTACCGCGCCGAGGGAGGCAAGGGCAAGGAGAGCATATCCGAGCTCTTCTGGGCCTACGACGAGGACGAGCACGGCGATCCCGACCTGGACCAGGTGCAGATGGAGATCAGCGGATTCACCTGGCCTGAGGGCGAGTTCAGCTGGGACAAGGCCTTCGAGAAGCCGGTCTTCGGCTTCGGATCCCTAAAAGACGACGGCTCCACCGCCTCCGGCAATTGGATCTACTGCGGGCAGTGGGCGAGCGACGCCGACGTGGAGACCGCGGCCAAGATCCTGGGCATCGACGGCCAGCTCCCCAAAGGGGATGATGGCAAGGTCAAGATACCCCGCTCCAAGCAGGCCAAGGAGTGGAACGGCATTCCCTTCAACAAAGGGCAGTGGCACTTCCAGAAGACCCCCGTCTACTGGCTGGGCAAGGACGGGCAGACCATCTACACCGACAAGGACAGCGCCCCCGCCGACGCCAGGAAGATCAACGTGGGCACCTACCCGGTGTGGGCCTGGGCTTGGCCCCTCAACCGGCGCATCATCTACAACCGCAATTCGGTTGACTGGTCGGGCAAGCCCTTCGCCCCGGACAAGGCCCTCTTCACCTTCAAGGACGACGACAACCTGGGGATGAAGAACGACGTGCCCGACTTCTACACCCAGCCGAGCACCGACCCCGCTTTCCCGCCGGAGCTGGTGGGCAAGGCCACCATGCGCACGCGCTCGGGGGCCAACTCCTTCTTCATGAACCGAGAGCCGGGCGCCCTGGTGGCGCGCCTGTTCTCCAACTCCCTGGCGGAGGGCCCCTTCCCCGAGCACTACGAGCCCCGAGAGAGCCCGGTCAAAAACATGCTCTCCAGCGTGCAGAACAACCCGGCCATCGTGCTGGAATGGCCCTCGGCCAAGGAGGAGCCGGAGAAGTGGGGCTTCGCCGAGGTAGGCGATCCCAGGTACCCCTACGTGTGCACCACCTATCGGGTCACCGAGCACTGGCAGGCGGGCCAGATGACCCGCAACAACTCCTGGCTGTGTGAGGCCATGCCCGAGAACTTCATCGAGATCTCGGTGGAGCTCGCAGATGAGCTGGGGATCAAGAAGGGCGATCTGGTGGAGCTGGAGAGCGTGCGTGGAAAGGTGCAGGGGGTGGCGGTGGTGACCACCCGACTGAAGCCCCTGGAGATCGGGGACAACGGCAGCACCAGGAAGGTGCACGTGGTGGGGATGACCTGGCACTACGGGTTCATCGGCCTGGCCACCGGCGGCCCGGAGAGAAACGGCATCTCCAAGAAGAACTACGCCGCCAACCAGCTAACCCCCCACGTGGGCGATCCCAACACCACCATCCCCGAGTACAAGGCGTTCCTCGTGAACCTGAGGAAGGTGAAGTGATATGGCTAACCCGACGGACAAGGCGATCCTCTTCGACGCCAGCAAGTGCACGGGGTGCCGCGCCTGCCAGGTGGCCTGCAAGAACTGGAACCAGCGCACCTACACCAGGACGGACTGCGACGGCACCTACGAGAACCCCCTGGAGCTCACCGCTCAGTGCTGGATGCGCATCCTCTTCAACGAGCCCGAGAAGCGCCCGGCCTCAGACGACGAGCTCTACTGGTACTTCACCAAGTACCAGTGCATGCACTGCACCGACGCCACCTGCGTGAAGGTGTGCCCCTCCGGGGCTACCAAGAAGCACAAGGTCTCCGACGACGACCCCGAGCCCTGGCTGGTCAAGACCGACCCCAAGCAGTGCATAGGCTGCAACTACTGCGTGGCCACTTGCCCCTTCCAGGCCTGCCGCTACGACCAGGCCGAGAAGGCCATCGACCGCTGCGTGCTCTGCTTCGACCGCATCACCCAGGACCCCGGGGCCTTCCCCACTCCGGAGCAGGCATCCCCGGACCTGGACAAGGCCCCCGACCCGGTGCCCTCGCGCAACCGCCCCGCCTGCGTGCAGACCTGCACCTCCGGGGCCCTGGACTTCGGCACCCGGGAGGAGATGGTTAAGAAGGCCGAGGAGCGCGCCGCCTTCCTCAAGAGCGAGCGCGGGGTCCAGAAAGCCCAGGTCTACGGACTGGACCAGGTGGGCGGCCTGCACTACATCTACGTGCTCGAGGACGACCCCGCCCTCTACCGTCTACCGGCCAAGCCCTCGGTTCCCGCCGGGGTCACGGTGTGGGAGACCCTGGTCAAGCCCGGCGCTCCCTGGGGCGGCCTGGCCTTGGTGGGCTTGGCGGCCGCGGCCGGCGTGGGCTACGTGATCAACAAGCGCAACGAAGGCCTGGAGCGAGAGGCAGGAGGGGGTGAATAGCATGGCTGAACTCAAGACCTTCAAGGGCGGCATCCATCCCCCTTACAACAAGGAGCTGGCCTCGGGCAAGGCCATAAAGCGCGCCCCCGTGCCCTCCCGGGTGGTCATCCCCCTGCAGCAGCACATCGGCGCCCCCAACGAGCCCCTGGTCAAGGAGGGGGACCGCGTGGAGGTGGGCCAGAAGATCGGGGCCTCCGAGGCCTTCGTCTCCGCCCCCGTGCACTCCTCGGTGGCGGGGACGGTCAAGGAAATCGCCGAGGTGCCCAACTTCACCGGCGCCAGGGTGCGCAGCGTGATCATCGAGGCCGACTCCTCCCAGCCGGAGTTCGAGAAGAAGCCCGGCAAGGACCTCGAGTCCCTCACCGCCGAGGAGATCCGGGAGATCGCCCGCGAGGCGGGGCTGGTGGGCATGGGAGGAGCCGCCTTCCCCACCCACGTGAAGCTAACCCCGCCCGCCGACAAGCCGGTGGACACGGTGATCATCAACGCCTGCGAGTGCGAGCCCTTCCTCACCTGCGACCACCGGCTGATGCTCGAGCGCCCCGAGGACCTGGTGGCAGGCGCCCGCCTGCTCAAGACCGCGGTGGGGGCGGGCAAGGTGATCATCGGGGTGGAGGCCAACAAGATGGACGCCGTCGACGCCCTGCGCTCCAAGGCCTCCGGCCTCTCCGACGTGGAGGTGGAGATACTGGAGGTCAAGTACCCGGAGGGAGCGGAGAAAATGCTCATCTTCGCCCTCACCGGCCGCAAGGTGCCTCCGGGCAAGCTGCCCAGCGAGGTTGGCTGCCTGGTGCAGAACGTGGGCACCGCGGTGGCCCTCTTCGAGGCGGCGGCCTGGGGCAAGCCCCTCTATGAGAGGGTACTTACCGTCACCGGGCCCGGAGTGCGGGAGCCCGCCAACCTGCTAGCGGCCATCGGCACCCCCATCTCCGCCCTTCTGGACGCCTGCGGGGGGCTGGTGGGCAACCCCGTCAAGCTGATCATGGGCGGCCCCATGACCGGATGGGCGCAGTCCGACACCTCCGCCTCGGTGGTCAAGGGCACCTCGGGGGTGGTGGTGCTCACCTCCGACGTGGTGGACCTGGGCGAGGAGGGGGAGTGCGTGCGCTGCGGCAAGTGCCTGGAGGCCTGCCCCATGTTCCTCTCCCCCAACTTCATCGTGCAGACGGCCCGCCGGGGGCAGTGGGACAAGGCGGAGATGTGGGGAGCGCTGGACTGCTTCGAGTGCGGCTGCTGCTCCTTCTCCTGCCCCGCCTACATCCCCCACGTGTCCTACGTGCGCAAGGCCAAGGCCGAGATCGCGGCCCTGAAGAAGAAGTGAAGAGGAGGCGATAGATTATGGCTCTTGAGAACCTGGTCGTAACCCCGCCCCCTCACCTGAGGAGCAAGGAGCAGACGGCGGTGGCCATGCGCGACGTGCTTATAGCGCTGGCCCCGGTGACCGTGGCCGCCCTGGTGGCCTTCACCTATAACGCGCTGTTCAACATCGCCCTGGCGGTGGGCTCCTGCATGTTCTTCGAGTGGGCGGTGCGCAAGGCGCGCAAGAAGAAGGTCAACCTGGCCGACGGCAGCGCGGCGGTGACGGGGCTGCTCTTAGCCCTGCTCTTCCCGGCGCGCATCCAGTGGCTCAACCTCATCATCGCCTCCTTCGTGGCCATCGTGGTGGTCAAGGAGCTCATGGGGGGCCTGGGCCGCAACCTCTTCAACCCCGCCCTCTTCGGGTTCGTGTTCGCCCTCACCTGCTCGGGGCTGCTGGCCTCCTGGACCGGGAGCCTGGGCTTCCTCAAGGCGGGCTATGACGGCGTGCAGTCCGCCACCCCCCTGGTCTACATCAAGCAAGGCCTGGAGAGCTCCGGACCCTCCTACCTCGCCCTGCTCTTCGCCAACTTTGGCGGGGCTATCTCCGAGGTGGGGGCCTTCTGGGTGCTGTTGGGCGGCGCCTACCTCCTCTACCGCAAGGTCATCGACTGGGTCATCCCGGTGACCATCCTGGCCACGGTGTTCGTCCTCGCCTACATCGTGGGCTCGGACGGGGTCTACAACATCCTGGCCGGAGGGGTCATGCTGGGGGCCTTCTTCATGGCCACCGACTGGGTCACCAGCCCCATGAACACCTGGGGACAGGTGGTCTACGGCCTGATCATCGGGGTGTGCGTGGTGATCATCCGCGTCTTTTTGGCCCCGGCGGGAGCGGTGGCCTACTCCATCCTCATCGGCAACGCCTTCGTCCCTCTGCTGGACACGGTGTTCAAGCCCAAGAGGTTCGGGGAGGTGGCGGCGGCCTAGCGCTGCGCTGGTTGTAAACCGTGTTCGGCGGGCCGGGGAAACCCGGCCCGCTTTTATTGCGGCCTTTCATGTTATCATTACTCGAGATCATCGCCCGAGGTCCTGAAAGCGGGCTTCGCCGCACAGGGCGGCGGTTTCGCGCGGGAAGGAGTCGGGCCCTTCCTCTCGGGGTGTAGTTGTTGCGGGAAGCGCAGGTGCCGGTCCGAGGACGGCCGATCCTCACCCCGACAGAGGATGGCGCGTGGCGGTAAACGTCGGGAGGACGTCGGCGGGGAAGGGCACGGGAAAAGAGAGAGAAACGGAGGGAGGGCGCTCTTTGGCTTCACGGGAACCTACCCGCCCCGATTCCGGCACCGGGTCTCTGTTCTCTATGCCGACGGAGGTCGTGACCGGCGAGCTGGGACCATCCTATCCAGAGCGCGGGCTCACCTTCGACGAGGTGAGGGAGCGCGTGGAGCGGGGCGAGACCAACGCAGTGAAAGAGAAGAGCAGCCGCTCCCTTGCCTCCATCATCCGTGTGAACGTCTTCAACCGCTTCAATGCCATCCTGGGCATTCTGGCGGTGGTGGTCCTGGTCATCGGGCCTTGGCGCGACGCGCTTTTCGGCATGGTGCTGGTGTTCAACACCCTGATCGGGATAGTGCAGGAGCTGCGCGCCAAGTGGACCCTGGACAGGCTTACCCTGCTCAGCGCGCCCAGGGCCAGGGTGGTGCGCGAGGGTGAACTCCTGGAGGTGCCCCGGGAGGAGGTGGTGCTGGACGACCTCCTGGAGCTACAGGCAGGCGACCAGGTGCTCGTGGACGGCGTGGTCCTGGCCTCCGAGGGCCTGGAGGTCGACGAATCGCTGCTTACGGGGGAGTCGGTGCCCGTGGCCAAGAGGCCCGGGGATACCGTGCTCTCGGGGAGCTTCGTCTCCTCGGGCGCGGGCAGGTTCAGGGCCACGGCGGTGGGGGAGAACGCCTATGCCAGGAGGCTGGCGGCGGAGGCGAAAAAATATGCCCTGGTGCAGTCAGACCTCCGCGACGCCATCAACACCATCCTGCGCTACATAACCTATGTGATGATCCCCGCGGCGATACTGCTGGCCGTGAGCCAGATGCTCACCCATAGCGACTTCGACGACTCCATCCTGGCCACGGTGGCCGGCCTTGTGGGCATGGTTCCGGAGGGGCTGGTGCTCCTCACCAGCCTGGTGTTCGCGGTGAGCGCGGTGGCCCTGGCGCGCCGCAGGGTGCTGGTGCAGGAGCTGCCGGCGGTGGAGGGACTGGCGAAGGTGGACGTGATCTGTCTGGACAAAACGGGAACCCTCACCGAGGGGTCCCTGGAGTTCACCGGCCTCCTGCCGCTGGACGGAGAGGAGGGCCTGGCGGAGGCGCTGGGAGCCTTCGCCGCCTCGGCGCCCTCGGAGAACGCCACCATCGCCGCCCTGGCCGCGGCGTTCCCTCCCCCGGAGGGAGATGGATGGCGGGTGGAGGAGACGGTCCCGTTCTCCTCGGCCTGGAAATGGAGCGCGGCATCCTTTTCCGGAGGAGGCACCTGGGTGCTCGGGGCACCGGAGGTGCTCCTGCAGGGGCTCACCCGCGAGGCGGAGCTCAGGGGGCGTGCGGATGAGATCGCGGCCTCCGGCAAGAGAGTGCTCCTCTTCGCGCGCGCGCGGCGGGCGGCGTCGGGAGAAGCGAGGCCCGAGGGGGTGGAGCCCGCGGCTCTGCTGGTTTTCGAGGAGAAGGTGCGCCCGGATGCCGCCGACACCCTGGAATATTTCCGGAGGCAGGAGGTGGGGATAAGGGTGATCTCCGGCGACAACCCCCGCACCGTGGGCGCGGTGGCGGAGAGGGTGGGGGTGCCGGGGGCCGACGATCCCGTGGACGCGAGGGAGCTTCCGGAGGAGAAGGAGGCGCTGGCGGGGGTGCTGCGGAAAAAGACGGTATTCGGGCGCGTGGTGCCGGAGCAGAAGCGCCTCATGGTGCATGCCCTGCAGCATGCCGGACACGTGGTGGCAATGACCGGGGACGGGGTCAATGACACCCTGGCCCTCAAGGACGCGGACATGGGCATCGCCATGGGGTCGGGGGCGCCTTCCACAAAGGCGGTGGCCCAGCTGGTGCTCCTGGACGGGAGGTTCTCCACCCTGCCGGGCGTGGTGGCGGAGGGGAGGAGGGTGATGGCCAACATGGAACGGGTCGCCAATCTCTTCCTGACCAAGACGGTGTACGCCGCCATGCTGGCCGTCGGCGTGGCCCTCCTGGCCTGGGAATACCCCTTCCTTCCCCGGCATATCTCCCTGGTGGGTTCGCTGACCATAGGAATCCCCGCCTTCGTCCTCTCTTTCGCGCGCAGCAGGCAGCGTTACCGCCCGGGGCTGCTGAGGAGGGTACTGCTCTTCGCTGTGCCCGCCGGTTTCATCGCCGGGGCGGCCACCTTCACCGGCAACGCCATGGCCAGGAGCAACGGCGTCAGCCTGGAGGAATCCCGCACCGTGGCGGTGGTGGTGCTCACCATCGTGGGCCTGGCGGTGTTGGCTTACCTCTCGCGACCGCTTTTATCCTGGCGGGGCGGACTGCTGGCGGCCATGGCCGGCGCCTTCGTGGGGGTGCTCGCCATCCCATGGTTCCGCGAGTTCTTCCAGCTCCACCTGCCCCGCATCGTCGTCCTGTTGCAAGCCCTAGGCGTGGCGGCGGTCTTCTCCCTCCTCCTGGAGCTGGCGGGACGTTACATGCGGAGGTATATCGGCGGGGCGAAGGCTTTTTCCCGCGCTGCCGGGCCGCGGTAGCCGTAAAGGGTGAAGTCTCTCACCGCGCCCGGGAGGGATTGGAGATACCGGAGAGGGAGGACGGCCTCCTACCCTTATTGCCCGCGGATTCCCATGCCGGCCATTTAGTTTGGAGTGGAGATACCGGAGAGAGGGGATGCCTCTCTGCCGCTTCCCTGGAAAGGCGAGGGAGGAGGGCGCGAACTGCCCATCCCCGGACTTCCGGAATCCGCCCGTCTCCCGTCCTCCCGGAGGTGACGGGCACGCATCCGCCGGGATGGGCTGCAGGGGCGGCCCCGCGGGAGCTCGATTTGCCCGGAGTGTCGGCACTCCCGCCGGGGATGATATACTACGGCGCATGGAGAAGCGCGGTGACCCGGGACACCGGGAGATCGGGAGAAAGAACCGCAGGGATACTCTCATCGTCGCCGGGGTCACCCTGGCGCTGGTCCTGGTGGCGGTGGTGCTGGCCAGGATCCTGAACCCCGGCTATTCCCGCCATCCCTTCGAACGCCAGGAATATATCCTCGACGACCTGGTGACCATCACCGCCTACGGCAGGGACCAAGCCCTGGTGGAGGGAGCGGTTGGGGATGCCTTCGAGGAGCTCTTCCGCCTCCAGGCCATCGCGGACCGTTACGACCCGGATAGCGAGCTCTCCCTCCTCAACGCGCACGCCGCCGCCGGGCCGGTGGCGGTCTCGGACGAGCTGTGGGAGATGATCGACACCGGCATGCGGGTTTACGAGGCCAGCGGCGGCCTCTTCGACATCACCGTGGGCCCTCTCATCGACCTCTGGGACGTGACGGGGAGGAGCGAGAGGGGAGACCCGCCGCCCTCGCAGGAAGAGGTGACGGCGGCTCTGGAGAAGGTCGGTTCGGACAAGCTCCTTCTCGACCCCGCCGCGCACACGGTGGCCTTCGCGCGGGAGGGCATGATCATCGACCTGGGGGCACTGGCAAAGGGCTACGGCCTGGACCTTGCGGCGGGCATCCTGAGGGAACACGGCGTGGAGGCGGCGGTGGTCAACATGATCAGCACCTCCTTGACCATGGGGGACAAACCGGGCGGAGGCGGCGAGGACCGTTGGAGGATCGCGGTGATGGACCCGCGGGGAGAGGGTTTTCTGGCGACCCTTCTCCTGGAGGGCGGGACCTACATTAGCACCTCCGGAGATTACCAGCGCTTTTTCGAATACCAGGGAGTGCGCTACCATCACATTCTCGACCCGCGCAGCGGATACCCGGCACGCGGCGCCATATCGGTTACCGTACTGGGCGGGGAGAGCGGTGCCTGGTCGGATGCCATGTCCACCGCCGCCTTTGTCCTGGGATATCCGCGGGGGCTGGAGTGGTTGCAGGAGATGGGGGTGGAGGGAGCGTTGATGGTGGACGGGGAGGGGGACGTTCACCTCACGCCCGGCCTTGAGGGGAAAGTGGAGAGCTTGCGGGAGCGGAGCGGCTGAGGAGAGCCGCGGACGGCCTCCCGGCTCCCCGGCAGGGTACTGCCGCGGAAGGGAGACTCCCGGCGTAGTGGGGCCGGCGCGTGACCTCCTGCAACCCCGGGCCCGGCAGGTGAAGAAGCGGAAGATGGCGGAGATGCGCGGGGATAGAAATCTCATTGCTCCGCGGAAGTGAGACTCCCGGCGTAGTGGGGCCGGCGCGTGACCTCCTGCAACCCCGGGCCCGGCAGGTGAAGAAGTGGAAGATGGCGGAGATGCGTAGGAATCGAACCTACCCGGCGTCCGTTACGACGCCGCAACGGTTTTGAAGACCGCGCCGCCCACCAGGACGGATGCACCTCCGGGGATATTATATCAGGGGTTGCCCGCCACGACCCCGCATTAAAGCCGGTGTCGCCGGGGGTGTGCGGCGCCTCGTGGCGGGTGACCCGCCGCGGTGACCGCGGGCATAAAGATACCAAGAGTTACCATATCTTGCGGACATATGATGCGGACCTGAGAGAGCGGCCGCATCAGTAGGGGATGCGTAAGGCGCCGTCGTGGCGGGTGACCCGCCGCGGTGACCGCGGGCATAAAGATACCAAGAGTTACCATATCTTGCGGACATATGATGCGGACCTGAGAGAGCGGCCGCATCAGTAGGGGACGCGGAAGTCGCCGTCGCGGCGGGTGACCCGCCTGCGGTCGAAGAACTCCAGCAGGGGGATGGCATACTTGCGGCTGGCGCCCAGCATCTCCCGGACCTCGGGCACCGCCAGCCTTCCATGTTCCGCCAGGTGGGAGCGTATGCGCTCCTCGGCCTCGGCGATCCTTCCGGCGGCGAGGAAATATTCCGGGTTCACCTGCTCCACGGCGCCCTCGTCCATGAGGAGGTTCAGCATGTCGCGCAGCTTTCCCCTGTCCAGGCCGGTTATCTCCATGAGTTCCTTGAAGAGCGGGGGCGCGAAGCCTCCCTCCCGGATGGCCCGCAGCAGGGCCTCCTTCTGCTCCCGCTCCCTCTCCCCGAGGCGGGCGCCCTTGCCCGCCTCCCGCACCCGGCCCCCCTCCACCTCCAGCATGCCCGCGGCCACGGCGCTGCGCAGCAAAGCGTCGAAGACCTCGGCGTCCATGCCGGCGTCCAGGCGGCGGCGCAGGGCCTCTTTCTCCACCCCCGCCTTCAGGGGGTTGGCGGCGTGCATCTCCGCCGCCAGCGAGGTGAGGCGCTCGCGAAGGTCGGAGAGTATGGAGGGTGGTATGAACATGGCTTCCCCGTCCCCGGCCAGCTCCTCCAGCTCGCCGGCGGCAAGGAGTTCGCGCATGGCGTTGTCGAGATCGCCCTCCTTTATCTCGCTCCAGGCGAGGAGCTCGCGGCGGGTGAGGGGTATGGCCCGCTCCTCCGCCACCAGCAGCACGAGGTCGCGGGGAGCGCCCCGCTCCCTCCGCTGCAGGGAGGCCAGGACCTCGCGCTGGTGGGGACGGTGTTTCTTGGGATGGGAGTCCAGGATACGCCCGCCCCCGATGGTGGTGATGGGCGAGTAGCTGCGCAGGATGTAGCGGTCGCCGTAGAGCGCTACCACCGGTTTTTCCAGGCGGAACTGCACGTAGGCGCTCTCACCAGGCGCGAGCTCCTCCCGCCCCCCCAGGAGCACCACCCGCGCCATGACCTCCCTGGTGCCGTGATGGAAGCGCACCCGCGCCCGGCTTTTCAGTCCCCGCGGCGCGGCCTCGATGAGGTGGAGCAGGCCGTCTGCCATGAGGGTGGGGTGGAGGTAACCAGGGGTGCCCACCACGTCCCCGCGCTCGATCTCTTCCGTGGAGATGCCCGGCAGGTTCAGCGCCACGCGCTGTCCCGCGCGCGCCCTCTCCACCTCCCTGCCGTGCACCTGCACGTTGCGCACCCGCACCCTCCTCCCCGAGGGCTGGATGACCGCCTCGTCGCCGTCCGCGACGCTGCCCTCCCACAGGGTTCCCGTCACCACCGTCCCTATGCCCTTGAGGGTGAAGACGCGGTCCACGGGAAGGCGGAAGGGCCCGGAGAAGTCGCGGTCCCTCACCCTTTCCGAGGCCCTGGCCAGGGCGGCCCGCAGCTCCTCCAGCCCCTGCCCGGTGCGGCTGGAAGTGATTACCACTTCAGCCTTCTCCAGGGCCGTCCCCGCCAGGGCTTCCGCCACATCCTCCTTCACCAGCTCCACCATCTCCTCGTCCACGAGGTCGGCCTTGGTGATGGCCACCACCCCGTCGTTGACCCCCAGCAGGTCCACGATGGCCAGGTGCTCGAGGGTCTGGGGCATCACTCCGTCGTCGGCCGCCACCACCAGCAGCACCAGGTCGAAGCCGGTGGCGCCCGCGAGCATGTTCTTGACGAAGTGCTCGTGCCCCGGGACGTCCACCACCCCGGCGGATACGCCGCCGGGAAGCTCCAGCTCCGCGAAGCCGAGCTCGATGGAGATGCCGCGTTCTTTCTCCTCCTTGAGGCGGTCGGTGTCGGTGCCCGTGAGGGCTTTTACGAGCTCGGTCTTGCCGTGGTCTATGTGTCCGGCGGTGCCGATGATGAAGTTCTTCATGTCCTCTTTCCGTCCGGGGTCATTCCCGCTCCGCGTCAGCCGCCATCCCCCTGAAGGCCTCGGCGATCATCCCCGCCTCCTCGTCGCTCACCGTGCGCATGTCCAGGATGACGCGGTCGTCCCTGACGCGGCAGATCACCGGCGGCTCGGCCCCGCGCAAGGCCTCCTCGATGGAGGCGGTCTTCATGGCCGGCGAGGTCACCGCCACCGTCCAGGTGGGAAGGTCCTCCATGGGCAGCGCCCCTCCGCCGGCGCGCGAGACGTCCTCCACCACCTCGGCCTGGAAAGGACCCTCGGAGGAGATCCTCTTCGCCAGAGCGCGCGCCCGCTCGCGCAGCATCTCGGGGTCCGCGGTGAGCATGGCCAGGGTGGGGATCTCCTTCACCGCCCGGGAGGGGTCGAGGTACTGCCGCAGGGTGGCCTCGAGGGCGGCCACCGTTAGCTTGTCCACCCTCAGGGCGCGGGCGAGGGGGTGGCGGGCCATGGCCTCCACCAGGTCGGACCGACCGAGCACGATCCCCGCCTGGGGCCCTCCCAGGAGCTTGTCGCCGCTGAAGCAGACCAGGTCCGCGCCCTCCTGCAGGGAACGCCGGATGGTGGGCTCGTACTGCAGCCCGTGGTCGGAAAGGTCTATATACACCCCGCTCCCCAAGTCGTCGAGGACCATGAGGCCGAATTCCCGCGCCAGCTCCGCCAGCTCCTTCACCCCCACCTCGGCGGTGAAGCCGGTGATGCGGTAATTGCTGGGATGGGCGCGCATGAGTATGGCCGTCTCGCTGGTGATGGCGCGCCGGAAGTCCTCGAGATAGGTCTTGTTGGTAGTCCCCACCTCCACCAGCCTGGCGCCGCTCTGGGCCATGACTTCCGGCAGGCGGAAAGAGCCCCCGATCTCTATGAGCTGACCCCTGCTGACTATGACCTCCCTGTCCCTGGCGTGGGTGGTGAGGGCCAGGAGCACCGCCGCGGCGTTGTTGTTCACCACCAGGGCGGACTCGGCCCCCGTGAGGTCGCATAGCAGCCTTCGCAGGTGTTCCTGGCGCGAGCCGCGCCTGCCGTCCTCGAGCCTGAACTCAAGGTTGCTGTAGCAGGCGCCCGCCACGGCCAGCGCCTCCATGGCGGGGCGCGAGAGCGGGGAGCGACCCAGGTTGGTGTGGATGACCACCCCGGTGGCGTTGATCACGCGCCGGAAGCTCATCTGCAGCTTCTCCTCCACCACCTTTTCCACCAGGGAGACGAGGTCCTCGGTGTCCGTGCTTATCTTCTCAAGGGACATCTCGTCCCTGGCGGCGAGGATGGCCTCCCGGATGCCGTCGAGCACGGTGCGTGAGGCCTCGGTGACCAGTTCCCTGGGGATGGCCTTGCTGCCCATGAGACGGCTGCGGTAAACGGCCTGGATGAGGTCGTTCACCGACGAGAGACCTCTGAGGTAGTCTTTTTTCTCCATGTCCTTTCCTAGTTTACCTTCTCGGCTCCCCCGCCGGAAGTGCAGGGCAGGCCGCGGTGCAGTGCTTCAGGACGGGGCCGGCCGTACGCCCGGTTCCCCCGCGCCGAGGAGCCTCATATGGTCACGGAGTTGGTGGCGGAGAGCATGGTGGTGAGGATGTCGTACATGTTGCTCACCGTCCCCACCGCGAGCCTCTCCCTGGCCTGGAAATAATCCAGACAGGTGCCGCAGACCAGCACCTCCACGCCCATGTCCCGGAGGTTGGAGAGGGCCTCCACCCCGTCCCCTCCCTCCACCGCCAGAAGGACGCCCCGGTTGAAGAGCACCACCCTCCAGGGTGGGGGGTCGCTCTCCGCCAGGGTGTTGAGGAAGGCCTTGACGAGGATCCTGCCCAGTTCATCCTCGCCGCGGCCCATGACTTCCGACGAGAGCACCACCACCGCGCGCTCGGCATGACCGGGTCCGCTTTCCGCCCCCGCTTCCTCGGAGCCCCTGGTTATGGCGATCCGGAATCCCCCCTCCTCCTCGAAGACCTCGCTGACGCACCCCTGTGAGGAGGCGAAGCGGCATACGTTGTCCCTGGCGGTGGGGTTGTCCACCAGCACCTCTATCTCGGTAGCGCCCCCCTTGAGGGCTTCCTTGGTCCGCACCACCGGCGCGGGGCATGCCAGCCCGCGCGCGTCCACGCGCTCCTTCATAACACCTCCCGGCTCGCTTCGCCGCCGCGTCCTCCCGACGCGGCGGCGTTTCCTTCTCCCTCCAGATCCGCGCCCGCGTCGCATGGCGCTCTCTTTCCGCATCTCCCGCCGCTCTCACCTGCCCGGCGGCGCCGACACGCTTCCGGAGCCGCCTTTTCACCCACGGTGGATGTGCGGGTAACGTCAGGGCAGGATACGCACCGTGCCCGCGGCGCTCTCCATGAACCTCCCGATGACCGCCGCGTCACCCTCGCCTCCCATCTCCCGCGTGAAGATCTCCAGAGCCCCTTCGGGCAGGGCGATGAGAAGCCCTCCCGAGGTCTGGGGGTCGAAGACCAGGTCGCGGTCAACCTCGCTCACCCGCGGCGAGACCTCCACGCGGGGGGAGAGATAATCGCGGTTCTTGTGGGCGCCGGCGGGGACCATGCCCATCTCCGCCATCTCGCGGGCGCGGGGATACAGGGGCAGCCGCGACACCTCGACCTCGCAGCCAAGGCCGTTTCCCTCGAGCATATTCAGGAGGTGGCCGGCCAGACCGAAGCCGGTGACGTCGGTGCAGGCATGGGCACCGGCGAGCACCGCCGCCCGCGAGGCGCGGTCGTTGAGGGAGGCCATGCCCTCCACGGCCTCCCGCATCTCCTCCTCGCCCATGAACTCGCCCTTGAGAGCGGTGGCGAGCACCCCCGTTCCCAGGGGCTTGGTGAGCACCAGGAGGTCGCCCGCCTCCGCCCCCAGGCAGGTCATGATACGGTCGGGATGCACCCTGCCGGTGACCGCGAGGCCGTACTTGGGCTCCGCGTCCTCCACCGTATGTCCTCCCAGGAGGACCGCCCCCGCCTTCCTGATGCTGGCCAGTCCGCCCTCCAGGATGCGGGCCAGGATATCCATCCCCAGGGAACAGGGGAAACAGACGATGTTCATGGCGGAGAGGGGGATGCCCCCCATGGCGTAGACGTCGCTGAGGGCGTTGGCCGCGGCGATGCGGCCGTAATCGTAGGGGTCGTCCACGATGGGGGTGAAAAAATCCAGGGTATGCACCAGCGCCGTCTCCTCGTCCAGCATGTACACCGCGGCGTCGTCAGGGGTGTCCAGTCCCACCAGGATCTCGCGCCCCGGGTCGCCGGGCGGAATGAGACGCAGCACCTTCTCGAGGTCCTCCGGACCCACCTTGGCAGCTCACCCGGACTTGCTCGAGAGATGGGTGAGCCGAATCTCGTCCGGCACTATAATACCTCCTGATATTCTCGATAATAGGATATTATATTATACGATTCCACGATCAGCTCGGGAGGACACCACATATTGTTGCTCTCACCCAAGATTAAGTGCTCCATGTCGCATTTTACTGAGCAGATCGGTTATCGTTTCATATTATTCCCGGGGCGATCTCCATACCGGAGGTGGAAGGGGGCTGAGGTCGACCTCCGTTTTCCGAGCGGCAGGGTTCCCCCGGGCTTATCGACGCGGCAGGATGCCGGCGACATATCCGCTCCCTGACTTCAGGCGCCCGTTGATAAGACGCTGCTTCCCTGTGCTCAGGGCTGGGGGCCCGCCCCTCGCGTGGATCCGCTCCCCGGCTACCCATGCGGGGACGGGTTCATCCCTTCTTCTCCCCCAGGCTGCGCTCTATCTCCACCACCAGGTGCTCGCCGGCGGAGTAGGCGTTGCGCAGGGCCGTGGGGTGCTCCCGGATGGCTCCCTTGCGGTCCATGCGGAAGAAGAGCAGGCGTTCGTAGTACTTGATGTCGAGGACCTCGAAGAACATGTCCACCACCTTCAGGGCCCCGTCGAAGGCGCGGGGATCATCCGCCCCGGCGGTGGAGAGGAAAAGACCGCGGCGCGCGTGCCTGGTCTCCGGGTCCGTGACCTCCTGCCCCAGCAGCGTCTTGCGCGCCCACATGCACTGGTGGCGGTCGATGAGGGCCTTGGTCTGGGCGTTGAGGGAGTTGAAATACACGGGGGCCGCCAGGATGATGCCGTGCGAGGAGGTGGTGAGGTTGTAGATCTTGTCCATGGCGTCGTCGATGGTGCACTCCCCGTCCTTGCGGCAGTCCTCGCATGCCTGGCAGGGGAAGATCTCGCGGTTGCAGACCACGATCTTGTTCACGGTCGCGCCCGCTTCCCTGGCTCCTTTGAGGGCCTCCTCCAGAAGTATCGCGGTGTTGCCGTTGAGCCGGGGACTTCCGGCGATCCCCAGGATCTTTACCATCAATACTCCCCCACGAGTTTATTAAGTCATGGCTGTTGCGTATTCTATCCGATGCGGAGGATAACCGCAATTCCTCCCCTCAAGCCGGCCTGAGGGCATGTTCCCGGGCCTCCGGCGCCCACTGCAGGCAGAGCGAGCGGGAGGGGCGGGGACCGCCGGGAGCAGGGAAAACGCCGCGGGACACCGGGTTATCCTCCACCGCGCCGCGCAACGCCCGCGCCGTTATGCCGCACACAGTTCCTGGCACCTGACGGCGGTGCGGGGACGGGGGATGGGGGCAGAGCGGCGTCCCGTCGCGGAGGGCATCGGCACCCCGTTCTTTCCCGCCCGCAACGCCGCCGGACCTCATGTTTTCGGGCCGGATGCTGCCGGACGCCCGTTCACCGCCCGGTATCGCGGGGGGAAGGGGAACGACCCCGGTTCCGGGTGAGGGTCAGGCGACCGCCCCCTCCTCCCTGAGCCGGGCAATCTCCCCCTCCTCTTTTCGGGCCGGATGCTGCCGGACGCCCGTTCACCGCCCGGTATCGCGGGGGGAAGGGGAACGACCCCGGTTCCGGGTGAGGGTCAGGCGACCGCCCCCTCCTCCCTGAGCCGGGCAATCTCCCCCTCCTCTTTTCGGGCCGGATGCTGCCGGACGCCCGTTCACCGCCCGGTATCGCGGGGGGAAGGGGAACGACCCCGGTTCCGGGTGAGGGTCAGGCGACCGCCCCCTCCTCCCTGAGCCGGGCAATCTCCCCCTCCTCCATGCCGATCTCCCGCAGCAGCTCGTCGGTGTGCTGGCCCAGGGCCGGCGGGGGGGACAGGAAGCGGGGCGGGGTGCGGGAGAGCTTGTAGGGGCTGCCCAACTGCCGCATGGCGCTCTCCCCCTCACCGACCTCCACCACCATGTCCCGGTGCTTGACCTGGGGGTCGTCCAGGGCTTCGTCCAGGCGCGCCAGGGCGCAGCAGGGAACGTCGTTGGCGGTCAGCACGCGAAGCGCGTCCTCGAGGGTGCGCGCCCGGATGGCCTCCTCAACCCGGGGCAGCAGCTCGGGCTTCCCCAGGATACGCTGGGGGGTGTTCAGGCCCTTGGCGTCCTCCAGACCCAGGGCGTCGCAGAGCCCGTTCCAGAACCAGTCCTCGTGGGCGATGCCGATGACCAGGTGTTTTCCATCCGCGGTGTCGAAGATGCCGTAATGGGGGGTTGCGTGGAGGGGGTTGATGGTGGGCACCTCGCCCGTCTCGAGGTAGGGCCCCAGGCTGTTGTGTAGGAGGAACACCACGCAGTCCAGCATGGCTATGTCCACGAACTGTCCCTCCCCGGTCCGGTCGCGAGCCAGCAGGGCCGCCTGGATGGCGATGACGGAATTGAGGGCGGAGGCTATGTCCGCCACCTCGAACCCCAGCACCACCGGGTTTCCCTCCCGGTCCCGGGTGAGGCCCAGGACGCCCCCCATGGCCATGTAGGTGATGTCGTGCCCGGGATGGTCGCGATAGGGGCCGTCCTGTCCGAAACCGCTGATGGAGCAGTAGATGATGCGCGGGTTAAGGGCCTTCAGGGTCTCGTAATCCACCCCCAGGCGCGCGGTGGTGCCGGGGCGAAAGCCCTCCACGACCACGTCCGCGGTGCGTGCCAGGCGGCGGAAGGCCTCCTGGGCTGCGGGGTGCTTGAGATTCAGGGCCAGGCTCTTCTTGTTGCGGTTTATCTGGTTGAACAGGAAACGGAAGGTGCGGGCGTGGTCGCCGGTTCCCGGGGGCTCCACCTTGATGACCTCCGCCCCGAGGTCGGCGAGGATCATGGTGCACAGGGGCCCGGGATAGAGCTGGGACAGGTCCAGTACGCGAATTCCCTCCAGGGGCGCGGTCATGGGTTCAACCTCCTTCTCGGACGGGCTTTTCATCCGCTGTGATTATATGAAAAGACGGTCTCCACGTCTCCTGTCCGGCGGTAAAGGGGGTCACGGCCTGGTGCCGACTCTCGCAGGAAGTGCGTCGCGGTTCCCGGTCGAGGATGCAGGCCTCAAAGGGCGGAGGCCGCACCGCGTCCTTGAGAAAAGGCTCCGCGGCGCGCCGGGCGGGCGAGGGTCGGCGGGTGCGGCACCGGCGCTCCGTCGCCCATCGGGCGGTACGGAATAAGGCGCGGGAGCATGGAAGGCCGGTAACCATAAGCTGCACGGCGTCCGGGAAAAAAGGCCCCGCGGCGATCCGGGCGTACGAGTGTCGACGGGCGGCTGAAAGATGGTCGGGGTGAGAGGATTTGAACCTCCGACCTCTGCGTCCCGAACGCAGCGCGCTGACCAAACTGCGCCACACCCCGACCGTACGACGTTCATGCGGTTTTCAAGCCGGCCCTCAATGCTCCGGCAGTTCTCTATTATACATTCCCGGAGCCCCCGGCGCTAAGCGAAACTTGCTCTATCCCCGTGATACCGGGCATAGGAAAGATATGGGCTATGGACCGACCTTCCGCCCGTGTTCATGACTGCCTGACGAACAAAAGGCGGTTATCACGGGGTGGCCATGATGCATCGGGTGACCGTTCGGCCGCCGGCCACCACTTGTACCACCGATGCCGTGCGCGCCGGGACGTTCCCGGTCTGCGGAGAGGCGGCTCCCCGCCCCGTGCGTGCCATCCCGGGAACCGGGTAAGGCCGTTGAAGGGGAAGGCGCCCGTCCTACTCGATCTCCTCGATGGCCAGGGGGAACTTCGAGGTCAGCTCGCAGCCGTCCTTCTCGATGACGATGGGGTTCTCGTAGCGGAACCCCACCCCGTCCTCGGGAGCTGCATACTGCATGGCCAGGATGACCATCTCGTTCTCCTGGTAGACGTGGTCGGGGTCTGTCCAGTAGGGGATGGGCACGTCCATGCTCGCCCCCACCCTCCACTCGTCACCGAAGAGGCCGATGCCGTGCTCCACCCCCGGGAGGAGGAAGTCCGAGCAGCCCCGCTCCTCCGCGAAGCGGCCCAGCTCGGTTATGAGGTCGCCCGGGGTGGCCCCGGCCCTGTAGCTGTCCGCCACGAACTGCACGCAGGCCACGAAGTTGTCGGCGTGCCAGCGCTGGCGCTTGCTGGCGGGGGCGATGAGGTAGTTGTGGGAGTGGTCCCCCAGGGCCAGCCTGAACATGGCGTGGAGGTCGAACATCAGCGCCTCCCCGGCGGCGAACTCTTTGGTGGTGGGAGGGGTGCAGGCCCCCAGCCCGGTGCGCCAGCCGCTGGAGATCTCGTTGAGGCCGGCGAAGTTCCACTCCGAGACGCTGCCCTCGCGGCGCATGGCCAGGGCGGCGATGCCGGCCAGCTCCGTCTCCGTCATCCCCTTCCAGCCGCCGTTCTCGATGGCCTCGCGGGCCGCCTTGTGCCCGGCGTCCACGATGCGCCCCGCCTCGCGGAAGCGGTTGATGGTCCCCTCGTCCTTGATGATGGAGGCCTGGTCCACGATGTCGTGGGCGTTGATGAAGTCGAAGCCGGGCAGGGCGTCGCGGAAGCGCTCGTATTCGTAGTGGGTCATCCACCCCTCGGCGGTGTAGGTGGCCATGCCGGTCTCGTAGCCGATGCGGCCTCCGGTCAGGCCCAGCTCATCCTCGACGAAATACTTGATGACCTCGATCTGGTCCGCCCCGCTGGCCCCGAAGTAGCCGCGCACGTGGTCCTCGTCCAGCCAGGTCTCGCTGAGCAGGCGGGCGGAGTCTATGACGAAGGTGAACACGGTGGGCAGGCCCTCGGCGGGGATGACCATGAAGGTACGCCAGGGCACGAAGGCGTCGAGCACGAAGCTCATGGTGCGGATGCGCGACGCCAGGTAGAGGTCGAGGTCGCGCCGGCGCATGCCCTCCTGGATGTCCAGGAGGCGCTTCTCGATGTCCACGGAATAAGGGTCGTTGGGGTCGGGCCTGGGTATATCCAGCATCTCTATCATCTCCCGTCATCTCGGCGTCCCGCGGGGCGCATCAGAATCGAGTGGGGATGGTGGCGAGCACCCGGTTGAGCTTGTCCACCAGGGGCGCGAGGCGTAGGGCCTTGGCCATGTTGCCGCGCAGGGCGAGCTTGCGTGAGGTGAGTGCCTTCACCGCACCCAGCTCGCCTCGGGTGATCTGGGCGAAGGTGGAATAGTCGGCGATGATGCGGAACTCCGCCCTGGGACCCTCCCCCTCGCCGGTCTCGAAGGCGGCCAGCCTGCCGTCCTCGAAGGCCACGTGGAAGTAGCGGTCCCTGCCGTCGGGGCAGTTCTTGTAGAGATTGGTCATGGAGCTGGTGACGTGGTGCAGCATCTCCGGGGACAGCTCCGCCTCCACGCGCCGGCGCCCCTCCTCGGTCCATTCCGGGCTGAGATATACGAACTCTTCCATGACTCCCTCCTCTTCTCCTCGCCTGCCTGGTTTCCAGCATACTCCACGCAGCCCCGGGGCGCCACGTCTGCGTGGGCTGCCCAAGGGATCAGGGATACCTTTCTTTTCCGGTCCGCCCGGGCGCGTGCGCTCGCGGGCCCGGTTATATTCCGATGTTGCCGGTATGGCGGCGAGGGGGAATAATGGTGGCGGCGGGCGGGAGGTGCGTATCGCGGAGGGACGGTCCGCGAAGGCCGGCGCGGGTACGGGAGGTCTCCACGGAGTGTCTCCCTCGCGGCCCCGCGACGGAGGGTGCGGATCTGCCTGAAGGAAGGAGGCGGCATGGGTTATCCAAGGCAGGTGGTCAAGGCCTTTCTCTCCCTGTGGCCCTTCACCCACATGGTGAAGAGGCTCAGCCCCTACCCTCCCTTCCGGCAGCTCTTCGCCCCCCTGGTGAGGGAGGAGATCTTCAAGGTCACCTTCATCCCCGTGTGCGAGGACCTCCCGACCCCTCAGAACACCGCCCTTCCCCGCCAGGCCATCGCCGAGCTCATCAAGGCCTCCTCGCACCGTTTCCTCCATGACGGGTGCATCTGCCGCAACCAGGAGGGCTGTGTCAAGTACCCGCGGGACCTCGGATGCATTTTCCTGGGCGAGGCGGCGGCGCACCTCCACCCCTCCCTCGGGCACCGCGCCGGGGTGGAGGAGTGCCTGGAACACCTGGAGAAGGCCTCGGAGACGGGGCTCACGGGGATGGTAGGCCGCATCTGGTTCGACGCCACCACCCTGGGGCTGCTGCACGACTTTCGCAATTTCTTGGTGGTCTGTTTCTGTTGTGACTGCTGCTGCCTGGTGCGCACGGACCTGCGGGAGGCGGGCAAGGGCTTCAAGGACACCATCCAGAAGCTGGATTCGGTGCGGGTGACGGTGGGGGAAGAGTGCGTGGGATGCGGGACCTGCGCGCGCACCTGTTTCGTGGGAGCGGCTGCGGTGGTTGGGGGGAGGTCATTCCTCGACCCCGAGGCCTGCAAGGGATGCGGCCGCTGTGCCCTGGCCTGTCCGCGGCGCGCCATCCGGGTGGAGTTCGACCCCGGCGACGCCCTTTTCCAAGAGCTGCTGGCCCGTGTCTCTCCGGTGATCAGGCCGCCGGGCGGGCGTTGAGGCCGGAAGCGCGGTGTGTGGGAACGTGCGACCCCGCCGGGGCAGGGTGGGGATGACGGATCCCCGCGCGTGTCAAGGGTTCTTAACGTGTTCCGGAGGCGGACGGAGCTGCCGTGCGTGAGGCCCTGGCCGGGGCGAGAGATCCAGGAGGGGCGGTCCCGGACCCCGCGTTCACGGCGCAGGGATGTGGGAGGAAAAGGCGGGCGGCACGAGCCGCTCGCGGCGTGGATCGATGTTGACCGCCGGCCGGAAGACCCTTAACGTTTGGATATGACCAGATGCGGCGGATGTGGGCGGGAGTTCGAACTGGAGGAAGTGGAGGCCGGGTCGCGATTCCTCTGCGCGCGCTGCCTGCACCTCGAGGTGGCGGGGCCGAGACCCCGTCGCGTCCTCGATCACAGGGCCTTCCTCGCGGTGGCCGTCACCCTGCTCGCCCTGTTGTTCGCGGCGGGTTCCCTGCTGTGTGCGCTCTACCTGGTGGGAGCCGGGAACCTTGCCTGGTTCATGGTCCTCGCCGCCCTGATGCTGGTGGTGATGGCCAGTGCCACCTCGGTGCTCGCCCGTAGGAGAAACCTGGCCCTTCTGCTGGGCTCGCTCTACCTGCCCCTGGGGATATGGGCCTGCGCATGGCGCCTGGCGCCCGGTGCCGGCTGGGAGCTGAGCCGGGCCACGGGCTACGGAGGCCTGATGCTGCTGGGGGCGGGAGCGGTATGCCTCTATGTCTTTGGAAGGGACGCACGCCGTCTGCCGAGGCGCTAGAAGAGCGGGGAAGGGGGCGGGTCGTTGTCCTGGTGGGACCGCATGCTGTGGGAACTGGGTTTCGCCATCTGCCACCAGGAGCCTGATAAGCTGCTCCGCTTCGGGGACCGCCAGCTCTTCGTGTGCTCCCGGGACACGGGCATCTTCGTGGCCTTTTTCACCGTGCTCCTGGTCCTGTCCCTGGCGCGGGGCCGGGAGAGGGCGGGGATGCCCCCCGCCTGGATCCTTTCCGCCGCCGCGGCAGGGGTCCTCTTCCTTCTGTGGGACGGGCTGACCAGCTACCTCGCCTTTAGGGAGACCACCAACCTCCTACGCTTCCTCAGCGGCTTCGCGGCGGGGGGCGGGATGGCCTTTCCCGCCGCGGCCCTGGTGAACCGCGTGGTGTTCGGGGGCGACCGCTCCTTGCGGGTGGGCTCCGGTCCCGGTGATCTTATCCGGGCGGGGTGCGCTGCGGGAGCCGCGGCGGTGCCGTACCTGTGGCGGCCGGCCGCCCTGTTCTTGCCCGCGCAGCTCTGGCTGGCGGCGTGCCTGCTGGGCACCATATGGGCACTGAACCTGCTCCTGGTGCACCTGCTGCGGGGGAGGGAGGGGGTCGGCATGGTCCCGACCTATGTTCTCGCCGCGGCGGCCATGACCGCCCTGGAGTTCGCCGTCTCCCACTCTCTCCACCACCTCTTGCAGCCGGGCCTCCGGGCTTGATGTACCGCTCATGGACCGCCGCACCAGAGGATGTGCGGCCGTGCTCGCCGCCGCGCGCGGCGCTGAAGGGTTTGGTCCGCGGGGCGTGGAATACTCTTTTGAATGATGCAGGGAGGGGCTGCGGCTCCCTCGAGTCGCTTGGATCGGAGGTCAGACATGCACGCGAAAAAAGAGAGGATGAGGGTGGAACTCTACACCACCACCCACCGCATCGTAGCCGACCTGCACGTCTTCGCGGGAGCACGCCTCACGGACATCATGCAGTCCAGGGAGACCTCCTCATTCTTCGCCCTGACTGACGTGGAGGTGTACGAGCTGGCCACGGGGCGGGAGGTGTTCCGGACCGACTTCATAGATGTGAACCGCAGCCATATCGTCATGGTCCGCCCCCTGCAGAAGCCGCCGGCGGCATCCGCACCGCGCGAGGGCATGAGGCCTGGGTTCTAGCGCATAGCAGCAGGCCTGTCGATGGTCCGAGGAGATGGCTTGCGTACCTTGTCTCCGTTCCCCGGCGCGGGAGCCCGCGTGTATGCGTATCCTTACAGGTGGGTGAGGCGGCGGGGGGCGAGGAACTCCCGGGGGTTGCCGAGGGCCATCTCTACCGAGGCCAGCATCTTCTCGCGGTCCTCTGGCAGGTGTCCGTAGATGGGGACGTAGTTGGAGATGTGGTCGGAGAGGAACCAGGCGTCCTCCATCTCCAGCCTCTCCAGCATCACCCGTAGCTCGCGCATGACCGTCTCCCCATCGGCCTCGCGGAACCTGCCCTCGCGCGCCTCCTCGTAGAGGGGGATCCCGGGCAGGAGGGCGAGGGTGCGCGGCCGTATGTAATGGGGCTGCATGGCGTTGAGAACCCGGGCGGTGTTCTCTGCGTGCTGCAGCCAGAGGTCCTCCCCTCCCAGCCCCAGGAGGATATAAACCGAGAGGTCGATGCCCGCCTCCTTGACCCTCCTCGCGGCCTCGACCATCCCCGCCGAGTCCACACCTTTGACCATCCGGGCCAGGATCTCGTCGTCTCCCGATTCCAGGCCGAAATAGATGATGTCCAGCCCCGCCTCACGCAGGCGCCTCAGCGCTTTCACGGGCTTACCCTTTAGGAAGCGCGCTCCCCCGTAACTGGAAACTCTTTCCACTTCGGGGAAGAGTTCGCGGGCGTAGGCGATGATCTCGGCCAGCTTCTCGGAGTTCATGGCCACGGTATTGCCGTCGGCGAGGAAGATGGAGGGGACATACGAATAAAGCAACCTCGCCTTTCGCAGGTCCGCCTTGACCTCCTCGACATCGCGCACGCGGTATTTCTTCATCTTGTACATGCCGCAGAACACGCAGCGGTTGTGGGGGCAGCCCAGGGTGACCTGGATGATCAGGCTGTTGGCCTCGCAAGGCGGCCTGAAAAGGGGTTCCTCGTAAGGCAGCATCCTCCATCACTCCCACCGTATATTATAGGGGTCAGACCTCGGATCGGGAAACTAACCATAAAATGCCATAACGTGGCCTACCCCGGGAATCCCAGGACCCGGGTCCGGACCCTGGCCCCCCTCGTGGCAGCTTACCGACACTCGCCCCCGCAGACCGGAGATCCGGGGCCGTTCCCCGTGTACTCCTTTCGCCAAATGATCGGGATTCTCCGAGAGAGCCAGGACCCGGGGAAAGAGCCCGCTCTTCTTCAGATGGCGGGCGCGTCGTCGCAGGCGAGCTCCGCTTCCGGTCCCGCGGTGTCCCCGGCCACCCTGCCGTCACGCAGCGTTATGATGCGGCGGGTGTAATCCGCGACCATGGGGTCGTGGGTGACGATGGCGAAGGTCTGTCCGGTCTCGCGGTTGAGGTCCCGCATGAGCTCTATGACCCGGCAGGTGTTCTGGGTGTCGAGTTCGCCGGTGGGCTCGTCCGCCAGCACCAGCATCGGCCTGGTCACCAGGGCGCGGGCGATGGCCACCCGCTGTTGCTCTCCGCCCGAAAGCTGCCCCGGACGGTTGCCGGCGCGCTCCCTGAGCCCCACCATCTCCAGGGCCTCCATGGCGCGGCGGCGCCGTTCCGAGGCGGGCACCTTTAGGTAGCGCAGGGGAAGCTCCACGTTCTCGCGCGCGTCGAGCACCGGCAGCAGGTTGAACTCCTGGAAGACGAAGCCGATCTTCTCCCTCCGCAAGCGGGTGAGTTCCCGGGGGGAGAGCCCGAGGGTCTCCCTTCCCTCCACGGTGATGCTTCCCGAGGTAGGCGAGTCCAACAGCCCGATGAGGTGCAGGAGGGTGGTCTTCCCCGAGCCCGAAGGCCCGACAATGGAGAGGAACTCGCCCGCCTCGATGTCGAGGTCGAGCCCGTCCACGGCCCTTATCTCTGCGGGTCCTATCCTGTAGACCTTGGTCACGCCTCGCGCCGTTATCATGACCTCAATCCTCCCTCAGCGCCTCTATGGGCTTGAGACGCGCGGCCCTAAAGGCGGGGAAGAGCCCCGCCGCCGTGCCCAGGAAAGTGGCGAAGACCACGGGCCCGACCACAACCATGGGGGTCACGGAGAACACCGTCACCTGGCTGGAGGAGGTGGCGCCGTTGAGGAAGCGGACGGCAATCAGCCCCGCCAGCACCCCCAGGACTCCTCCGAAGAAACCTATCATGGCCGATTCCAGGAGGTACTCCGCGAGCACCGAGCCCGTCTCCGCCCCGATGGCTTTCTTGAGGCCGATCTCCCGGGTGCGTTCCGATACGGACATGATCATGGTGTTGATGATGGACAGGCCGCCCACCACCAGGGCGATGAAGCCGATGCCCAGGAGGATGGCGTTGAAGATCAGGCTGAACTGGGATATCTGTTTCCTGGCCTCGGAGGGGGAGATGACCTTGATGCCGCCCACGCCCTCCTCGATGCGCGCGGCCAGCTCCTCCGCGTCAACCCCTTCCTCCGGGATGACGTCGATGGTGGCGGCGATGTCCCTCACCTGGAAGTAGGGGTTCACCTCCCTAAAGAGGTCCAGCGCGTCCCGGTAGGACACGAAGGCGAAGCCGTCCGGGGCGGAGAGGGTGGGCGCGTATATCCCCACCACCTCGAAATCCCTCCCCCTGAGCTCCACCGCATCCCCTATCTCCACCTCGAACTTCTCCGCCAGGGTGGAGCCCAGCACCACGCGGCCCTCGTCCCCCTCCCGCAGGATGCGCCCGCGGTCGAGGTCTATGAGGTTCAGGAGATCCTGGGCCTTGCTCAACTCCGTCCCCACGATGAGCTCCGGAGCGCCGAAGCCCGTGCTCTGGTCGGAGAGGAGCAGCCCGAAGCCGGCCACGGCGCTCTTCACCCCCGGCACCGCCTCGATCTCATCCGCCTTGGAGAGCTCCAGGTAGCGGTCGGAGCCTCCGAAGAGGCCGCTTCCCGAGGGCACCACCGAGATCTTGCTGGTGAACCAGGTCTCGGCGCCCCTCACCTGCTGGTTGAGGCGTGCGGAAAGGGCGCCCAGCACCGTGAGGGCGAAGATGCCCACCACGATGCCTAGGACGGTGAGGAGGGCGCGCGCCCTGCGCCTCCACATGTTTCTCAGCACGTATACCAGCATGTTCACGCTCCCGACGCGAGAGAACAGCGCCGCGGGCAAGACGAAAGGAGAGGCGCCTTCGACCCCCGGTCACGACGGATCAGGGCATCACTCCCGTACCTGTCCGCGCCACCGAAGACCGACACGACCCCTCCTCCGTTAAACTCATCGGAAAAGAACCATATTCGTATTGAAGAACCATGCTTATTATTGACCTTCGCCCCGCCTTTATAACCCGATGGCGCTTGAAGCACATAACTTACGGGTGAAGCCAGACCTGACCTTCGCCCCGCCTTTATAACCCGATGGCGCTTGAAGCACATAACTTACGGGTGAAGCCAGACCTGACCTTCCCCCCGCCTTTATAACCCGATGGCGCTTGAAGGGGAAGCGATGGCGGCGAGGTGGCTGGAGGCGTGATGTGCGGCGCGCCGCCTCGCGTTCCGGGTAGGGGACGGGGGATCGCGGGCACCGCGCCTCCGCATCGCCCGGCACGTGGTGTTGCGCGTGATGAAACGTGAGATCGGGGATGACGCCCCGCGCCCGGAGGGAAGCAAGCGCTCAGGCCGCGCCCCGATTTTGCGAATACGTACTCCGCCGTCCTGCGCCGGATAGCACTCTTTCAGCCCGCTCCCGGGCCTCCCGCCTCGCGCAGCTTGATGATCTCCTCCACCGAGGCGTCGTGGAGGGCCACGCGGTAGGCGAACAGCCCCATGCCGGTGGCCAGCAGTCTCTCCCGGATGGGACCCTGCAGCTCCTCAAGGGTCACCCACCGCGTCTCCCTGATCTCCTCCAGATCCTGGTGGCGGAGCTCGCCGCCGTTGCGCATGGCGGTGAATACGAGGCTCCTCCAGTTCTCCGCCACCGGGCCGCAGGTGAAGCGGGCGTGGATGTGGAGTATGAAGCGGTCGAGCTCGATCTCCAGGCCGGTCTCCTCGCGCGCCTCCCTCAGCGTCCCCGCCTCCAGGTCCTCTCCCGGATTGGCGGCCCCGCTGGGGGCGCGGTAGGCGCCGGGGGGGAACATGTGCTTGGCGATGGCGGCAAACTCGCGGTAGGAGCGGTCTTTGAAGATGAAGATGGTGACGTCGTGGTTGCGGTCGTGTTTCTTCGACCCGCGCAGCATCTTCATCTCCGCGGGCAAGATCTCGAAGCCGAGATCCAGGTGGCGCGGGGCGCCGTAGCGCTCCTCCATCGCCGCGATCATCGCGTCGCTTACATAGGCCATGCCATGATTATATATAATCCTGTAAGGAATGATCGCGGTTCCCGTACTGGAGATGGAGATGATGGAGATGCGCAGGATCTACATGGACCATGCCGCCACCACCCCCCCGCACCCCGAGGTCACGGCGGCGATGCTCCCCTACCTCGGCGAGAGGTTCGGAAATCCCTCCAGCGTTTACGGCGAGGGCAGGGAGGCGCGAAAGGCGGTGGAGAAGGCGCGCGCGCAGGTGGCGGAAGCCCTGGGGGCGGACCCCTCCGAGATCTTCTTCACCAGCGGGGGCACGGAGGCCGACAATCTGGCGATCATCGGCGCGGTATACGCCTCCGGCCGGGAGAAGGCCCATGTGATCACCACCGCCATCGAGCACCACGCGGTCCTGGAACCGTGCCATTTCCTGCAGGGCATGGGCCACGAGGTGACCTATCTCCCCGTGGACGGATCGGGGATAGTGGACCCGGAGGAGGTGCGCAGGGCCATCACCCCCGCCACCGTGCTGATATCGGTGATGCACGCCAATAACGAGGTGGGCACGGTGCAGCCCGTGGGCGAGATCGCCGCCATCTGCAAGGAAGCGGGCGTCTATCTGCACAGCGACGCGGTGCAGACCGCGGGCGCCCTGGACGTCAACGTGGACCGTCTGGGGGTGGACATGCTCTCCCTCTCGGCTCACAAGCTCTACGGCCCCAAGGGGACGGGCTGCCTTTATATACGCAGGGGAACGCGCGTGCGCGGCCTGCTGCTGGGCGGAGGGCAGGAGCGGGGCATGCGCTCGGGCACGGAGAACGTGGCCGGCATCGTGGGTTTCGGGGTGGCCATGGAGCTGGCGGCGCGGGAATGGAAAGAGAGGTCGGAACGCATCCTGCCGCTGAGGGAGCGCCTAATCGCGGGCATCCTGGAGCGCATACCCCACACCAGGCTCAACGGGGACCGCGAGCGGAGGCTTCCCAACAACGTCAACGTGCTCTTCGATTTCATCGAGGGCGAAGCCATATGCCTGAAACTGGACTTCCAGGGCATCGCCGCCTCCACGGGATCGGCGTGCAGCTCCGTGAGCGGCGAGGCCTCCCACGTGCTCCTCGCCCTAGGCATCCCCCCGGAGGAAGCACACGGCAGCCTGCGTCTCACCCTGGGCAGGGAGAACACGCAGGAGGACGTGGATTACGTGCTGGAGACCCTGCCGCCCGTCGTGGAGGAGCTGCGCCGCATATCTCCCCTTTACCGCGGCTGAAGCCGTGCCTGGGGCCCTTCATCCCTCCCGGCGCTTCGGGCTTCCGCGGCGCGCCTTGCGCAGCAGTTCCATGCGCTCGGCGGCCATCTCGAAGCTGGGAGCCACCTCCAGCGCCTTGCGGTAATCCCTGCGTGCCGCCGCGATGTTCCCCTGCTTCAGGAAGAGGTCGCCGCGATAGATGTAGGTGATGGCCACCCCGGGCTCGAGGTTGATGGCCCGGGTGAGGTCCTCCAGGGCCCTCTCCCGGTCGCCCTTGCGCCAGAAGACCCTGCCGCGGTTGAGGTAGGCCAGGTAGAGATTGGGGTCGAACTCCAGCACCCGGGTGTATTCATCGATGGCGGCGTCCAGCTTGCCCTCCGCGGCATGGATGGACGCCAGGCTCATGCGGGTGATGGCCAGGTTGACGTTGAACATCTCGATGGCGAGGAAGTCGAACTCCTCTTCCGGGTCCATGCTCGAGATCACCTCGCTTCCAGGATTCGCGTAAAGTATAGCTGCCGTGCCCGGGCTTGAAAAGCGCGCCCGGTCATACCTTTCGGCCTCCCGGGACGCCGGACCGGGGGCGCGGAGCCCGCCCCGTTCCGCGATGCGGAGAAGCCGGCGCGGAACCGGGAGCGCGCGATCCTCGTTGAGGTGAGCGGGGGCACCGGACGCCTCTCCTCGGCGCTTTCTCGACACCCACGCCGAGCCCGAGGCCGCGGCACGGGACCCGCTCACCCGTGATGGTAATCTCTCTTGCTTCGGAGGTGTTGCCGGCGCCCGCCGGCATGCAGGCAGCAAGGAGGGAAACGATGAACGACCGCGAAAGGCTGGAGGGAAACCTCATGCGCCGGATGAACATCGGCGACATCCCCAAGCGCACGGCGGCCAAGTACCACGACCGGGTCGTCCTGGTGTACGGGGAACGCCGCATCACCTTCAGGGAGCTGAACGAGAACTGCTGCCGCATGGCCCACGTCTTCCAGGTTCTGGGTATCAAAAGAGGTGACCGCATCACTTTCATGACCCACTACTGCCTGCAGTACATCTATTCCTGGATGGGCGCCTGCAAGATCGGGGCGGCGATCAACCCCCTCAACTTCATGCTCATGCCCCTGGAGATAGAGCACATCGTGAACGACGCCGAGTCGCGGCTCTTCTTCGCGGAGGACGTCCTGGCGGCCACCGTGCTGGAGGCGCCCCCAGGCTGAAGAGCGTGGAGAGGTTCGGCATCATCCCCATGATCGCCCCGGATACCCCGCTGCCGGAGGGATGGCTGGACCTGGACGCGCTCTTCGTCTCCGAGCCCGACGGCTCCGAGCCCATGGTGGAGACCGACGACGACATGTGCTCGCGCCCCTACACCAGCGGCACCGAGGCCCTGCCCAAGGGGGTCATGAACACCCACAAGAGCTTCTTCACCACCCTCCTCTCGGGGACGGGCGACCTCAACATCGCCGAGGACGACGCCGCCCTGCTCTCCATCCCCCTCTACCACATCGCCGGCAAGTACCTGCTGCTGGAGTTCATCAACCTGGGCTGCAAGCTGGTGCTGGAGTACGCGCCCAACCCCATCGAGATTCTCGAGCTCACCCAGAGCGAGAAGGTCACCTACTGGGTCTACCCCCCGACCCTCTACCAGATAATGCCATCCATGCCCGGCTTCGATGCCTACGACCTCTCCTCCCTGAGGAAGTGCGTCTCCTTCGGCGCGGTCATGCCCGTGCCCATCCTGGAACAGTGGAAGAAGCTGCTGCCGGGATCGGAGTGGCGGAACTACTACGGCCAGACCGAGTCCGGCCCCCTGGGGTCGACCCTGCAGCCCGAGGACTTCGAGCGCAAGATCGACACCATCGGCACCCCCCACACCGGGGTGGAGATCAAGATCTTCGACGACGAGGACAACGAGGTGCCGGTGGGCGAGATGGGCGAGATCGTCATGCGCGGCCCCTCGGTGATGAAGGGCTACTACAACCTGGAGGAGAAGACCGCCGAGACCCTGCGGGTCGGATGGCTGCACACCGGCGATCTGGGCAAGTTCGACGAGGGGGGCTTCCTCTACTTCCTGGACCGCAAGAAGGACATGATCAAGTCGGGCGGGGAGAACGCGGCCTCCAAGGAGGTGGAGGACGCGATCATCGGGCACGAGAAGGTCATGCAGGTGGCCGTGGTCGGCCTGCCCGACGACTACTGGATCGAGATGGTCGCGGCAGCAGTGGTGCCCTACCCCGGCGTGGAGGTCACCGAGGAGGAGATCATCGCCTACGCCAAGCAGTACCTGGCCGGGTACAAGGTGCCCAAGAAGGTTTTCGTCATGTCCATGGAGGAGATGCCGGTGCTCCCCAGCGGGAAGATCCTCAAGCGCGAGCTGCGCGACCGCCTCTCCAAGCAGCAGTAGCGGTATGCTATAATCTTGTCCGGAAAAACGGGCGGGTCTAGCTCAGTCGGTAGAGCGCAAGCTTCCCAAGCTTGAGGCCGCGGGTTCGATCCCCGTGACCCGCTCCATGAGGACAGGCCGGAGGCGATGACCTCCGGCTTCTTTAATATGGGGTCGTATCTTCGATCTTCGATGCGGGCAACTTAAGGGGTCTTATTTGCGATTCCGGCAATTCATCATCGCTCTACCCTGGTCTGTCAAAGCCAAGCCCAATTAAGACCTCTTCAATAGAATCCAGATTCCGGGCATGACCCCTTGGATTTACGCGTCGAAGATCGAAGATACGACCCCAGGTCCTGGTAGAATTGACGGTATGGTAAAGAGCACACGCGTGAGACCATGGGCGGCGGTTTTCCATGCTGTCCTGGCGGGAGCCGTGATCCTGGCGCTGGCGCCGCCGGCAGGCCTTCTCGTCTCCGGGTCCGGCTTCGTGGCGGCGGCCGCCCCCGCCACCTGGGCCCACGACTCCCTGGGTGCCACCTCCCCCTCCCGCGTCTGGTACCTGGCGGAGGGGGCCACGGCGGGGGGCTTCGAGACCTGGCTGCTGGTGCAGAACCCCGGCGATGCCCCGGCGGAGATAGACGTGAAGCTGCACACCGAGGACGGGGAGAGGCAGGGGCCCGCGGACACCATCCCTCCCCGCACCCGCCGCTCCTACGACCTGGGGAGGTACGTCGACACCTACGACGTCTCCGCCCTGGTCACCTCCTCCTCCGGGGTGGTGTGCGAGCGCGCCGTGTACGGGGGCAACCGCACCTGGGCCCACGACTCCCTGGGGGCCACCTCTCCCTCCCGCGTCTGGTACCTGGCGGAGGGGGCCACGGCGGGGGGCTTCGAGACCTGGCTGCTGGTGCAGAACCCCGGCGATGCCCCGGCGGAGATAGACGTGAAGCTGCACACCGAGGACGGGGAGAGGCAGGGGCCCGCGGACACCATCCCTCCCCGCACCCGCCGCTCCTACGACCTGGGGAGGTACGTCGACACCTACGACGTCTCCGCCCTGGTCACCTCCTCCTCGGGGGTGGTGTGCGAGCGCGCCGTGTACGGGCGCCCCGTGGTCTGCCTGGACCCCGGGCACGCCGCCACCCCCTCGGAGATAGACCCCGAGACCGGCATCAACACCCAGGACTGGATAAACGAGCCGGAGATCGGCATCGTCTTCGACATCGCGGTGCGGGCCCGGGACATCCTGGAGGCGCGCGGCGTGAGGGTGGTGATGACCAAGGCTTCCGCCTACGACCCCGTGAACCTCAGGCAGAGGGCGGTCATCGCCAACCAGGCCCGCGCGCGCATGATCGTGCACATCCACTGCGACCCCGGGCTGCCGTCGCCGACCACCTTCTACCCCGGCCCTCCCCCCTACGACTGGAAGGCCAACACCGACACCGGCAGGACCGCCCGCATCGATCCGGCGGTGCAGGCGGCGAGCGAGGCGGCGGCGAAGAGGTTCCACGCCGGCATGATCGCTTACCTGCGGAACGCGGCGGGGACGGGGGACGGCGGCACGGTGATCGAGAACCGCGGCACCACCGGCACCGGCAACTACGGCCCCATCTTCAGCTACGACATCTGGAGCGAGGTCCCCACCTTCACCCTGGAGAACAACCTGGCCTTCGCCGACGCCCACCGCCAAGAGATCGCCGAGGCCATCGCCGCCGGCATCCTCTCCTCCCTCTGACGGGGTCAGGTCTTGAATCTCGAATTCTTGGCCGTAATTTACCATAGGTTTCGGGGCGGGAAGGCCGCCGCCGCGCTCGGCCGGTAACCCCTCGGCCGCGCGGGTATATTTACTTTGTGCCCTGATGAAACGAAAGTGGAAGAGGAGGCGGGGATGTTCCTGGAAACGGTCATATCGCCCGGGCTGGCCCACCTGTCCTACATCCTGGGGGACGGCGGCAAGGCGGCGGTCATCGACCCCCGCAGGGACTGCGACGCGTACCTGCGTATCGCCGCCCGCGAGGGGTGCCGCATCACCCACATCTTCGAGACCCACCGCAACGAGGACTACGTGGTAGGGTCCACCGCCCTGGCCGCAGCCTGCGGGGCGGAGGTCTTCCACGGCGCCCAGACCGCCTTCGGCTACGGCAGCGGCGTCTCCGGGGGCGAGGCCTTCGAGCTCGGGAGCCTGCTTCTCTCCGTGCTGCACACCCCGGGCCACACCGGCGAGAGCATCTCCCTGGTCCTGTACGACACCGCCTTCAGCCGCCAGGAGCCGGTTGGCGTGTTCACCGGGGACACCCTCTTCGTGGGCGACGTGGGCAGGACGGATTTCTTCCCCGGGCGCGAGGAGGAGATGGCCGGGCTGCTCCACGAGAGCATCTTCGCTAAACTCCTGCCCCTGGGCGACGGGGTGATCCTCTACCCCGGGCACGGCCAGGGCTCCATCTGCGGCGGCAACCTGGCGGCGCGGGAGTTCTCGACCCTGGGGTACGAGAGAAGGCACAGCCCCGCCCTGCGCCTCGAGGAGAGGGACGATTTCATCGCCCGTCTGACACGGAGGCGCCTCTTCATGCCCGCCTACTTCGAGCGGGTGCACGCCCTCAACCAGGAGGGACCGCCACCCCTGGGAGCTCTGCCGTCGCCCCTTGCCCTCGATCCCGCCGCCTTCCAGGATATGGCATCAAGCGGCTACGTCCTCGAAGTCAGGAGCAAGGAGGCCTACGCCGGCGCTCACCTGCCCGGGAGCCTGGCCATACCCCTGGACAAGGTCTCTTCCTACGCCGGGTGGTACCTCGAACACGGCAAGCCCGTCTGCTTGGTGGTGGACTCACCGGATGACGTGGAGACGGCGGTGAGGCACCTGGTCCGCCTGGGCCTCGACGACGTGCCGGCCTTCCTCGCCGGGGGCATGCTCAAGTGGGAGGTGAGCGGGCGGCCCTACGGGAGGATGGCCGCGGTGCACGCCGCGGAACTGGTGGCGATGCTGGACGCGGAGGAGGACTTCTTCCTCCTGGACGTGCGCGCGGCGGAGGAGTACGCGGGCGCGCACCTGCCCACGGCGGTCAATATCCACCTGGGCGAGCTGCCGCGCCGCCTGGGCGAGGTGCCCCGGGACCGCAGGGTGGTCACCTTCTGCGGCAGCGGGGAGCGCGCCACCATCGCCGCCTCCGTCCTGCGCATGCACGGATACGAGGATGCCGGCGCCTGCTTCGGGTCCATGGCCGCCTGCAGCGCCCTCGGCTGCCCCCTGGTGCTGGAGGAATGATCCCCCATCGCGGCGGGAGCCTCATCCCGCGCGGGACAGGATCCCCTCCGCTTCCGCGACCATGCCCTCGACCAGCTCCCGGCAGCTCTTGACCTCCTTGATGAGGCCGATGGGCTGCCCCACCGCCAGGGGGGCGGTCGAGTGGCGCGCCCGATATCTCCAGGGCGGCCACGCGCTCCTCGCAGCACACCCGGAAGTAGTCCTGGTGCAGCTCCCTGGTGATGCGCACCGAGGGCATGAGGGAGATGTTGACGCAGAAGGGATTTCCGGTGAGGATCCTGGTCTCGGCGATCGCCTCCCGCAGTTCCTCCGCCGATCCGTAGTTGCCGGCGGTGAGGTTCCCCAGCGCGCCGGCGTTGTAGATGGCCGCGCAGAGTCCCGGCTTGGCCAGCCACATCATGCCGCCGCACATGATGGGATGCTCGATCCCGAACTGCTCAGTCATCCTGGTCTTCATCGCGCACCCCCCTTATCGCCGCATGCCGCGGTCCTTATGTATTATGGAGGAGGCTGGAAGGAAAAGGAGAGGAGCGGAACGCATGGGCATCATCGTCGATTTCGGGGACGACCTCGACCACATGCTCGACGAGCTGGAGGAGACCTACGACGGCAGGATCCTCTCCCCCCAGGGCAAGATAATCAGGGTCATGCCCGTGGTGGTCAGGAAGGAGGAGGAGAGCGGCCTTTGGATGTTCCACGGGCACGTCTACGTCACCACCATCTTCGACCAGGAGATCTACCAGGCGCTGCTGCAGACGGTGCCCATCATCGGTCTCCACGACCTGGAGGAGAGGCAGCGCGAGGCCCGGGCTGAACTGGACAAGCTCACGGCCAAGGTGGAGGAAAAGATACGCGAGAGGGGCTTCATCATCCGCCGCGGCCGCTACCAGTTCAGTCCCGAGGAGAACCACCCCGCGCAACCGTAAGGCCGACGGCTCCTGCCGGCATCTGGTTCCGGCCTTGGGTTCCTGCCTCTGGTTCCGGCATCTGGTTCCGGCATCTGGTTCCGGCATCGGGAGAGGTGGCCCGAGACGCCGGCCCGGGAACGCCGATACGCCTGAGGCCGCGTCTCTGAACCCGTTCCCGGGGCGTTTCCCGCCGGCTCAACGCTGGATGCCGAACATGCGATGCACGATGCCCTTCCTAAGGGCGAAGCGCATCACGGCGTGGTAGAGCTGTGGGGATATGCGGCGCAGCAGGATCAGGGGGCCATGGTGTATCCAGGGGACCACGATGACCGCCCGGTCCCGCTCCAGCCCCCGCAGCGCCGCCTCGGCCACCACCTCGGGGGGCACGCCCCGGGTGCGGTAATACTTCTCGATCTCGGGCTTGGCGCTCCGCCCCGTGCGGTCGTAGAGGTAGACCCTGCCGTCGCGGATGATGTTGGTGTCGATGTCGCCGGGACATAGCAGGCTGACCCTGATGTTGTGCACGCTCAGCTCGATGCGCAGGGTCTCCCCCATCCCCACCACCGCGAACTTGCTGGCGTTGTAGGCGGTCATGCCCGGCATGGCCACCAGGCCTGCATCGCTCGCGGTGAGCAGGATGGAGCCGCCGCCGCCCTCTATCATCCGGGGGACGAAGTAGTGCATCATGTAGACCGCGCCCCAGAGGTTGATGCCCAGCACCCATTCCCAGTCCTCGAGGGGCATCTCGGTGTACCAGCCACCCTGTCCCACCCCGGCGTTGCTGCATAGGATGTCCACATGACCCCATTCCGAGAAGAACGCGTCGGCGAGCGCCTCCACCTCCTCGCGCCTGGAATGGTCCACGCGGTAGCCGCCCGCCTCCGCGCCCTTCGCCGCGAGCTCGGAGAGGACGGCGTCGATACGCTCCTGCACGATGTCGGTGATCACCACCCGGCAGCCGGCGTCGGCCAGCGCCAGGGCCAGCGCCCTGCCGATGCCGGAGCCCGCCCCGGTGACCACGGCGGTCTTTCCCCGGAAGAAATCCATGGCATGCACCTCCACGCTGAGCTCGCTCGGCTCGTACCTCGCTCCGCGTCAATTATGCTCCCGCCGCGGACGCGCTGTCATGCCTGTCCACCGCGGGGTCACATCTTCCCTCTTCGGTCCCTGCAGCTGCGGGGCCGCATCTTCCATCTTCGATCCCGGTAACTCATGCGCGACCAGGGGCACATGGAGATGGCCGCTCCGAAGTTTCAACCCGCTCCTTTTGGGCATATATCCATGAGGGCAAGGAGAGCAGGCCAGCGGCGAGGGAGGGAGGAGACATGGGTTCCGGCAGATGGAAGTGGATACTGGCGGAGAACCTGGCGGTAGCGGCGGCGGCGCGGGCCCTGGGCAGGCGCGGCCTCACCTACCAGATCATACCCGTGGGCATGTACGGCAGCCGGCCGGTGGAGGAGCTCAACCGGGGGCTGGAGCCCAGGGACGACGCCCTCCACCCCTACAAGGGCCGCTTCTACTGGGAGTGGTGGTACTTCGACGCCCAGTTCGACGACGGGCACCGCTGCGTGCTGGAGCTGCAGTGGCCCAACCTCACCAACATGCTGGCGAAGGAATGCACCATGCTCTTCAACGTCTACACCCCCGACGGCCGGCAGTACAACAACATCGTGCCCTTCCCGGCCGATATGTGGAGGGCGTCGGAGGAGACCTGCGACGTGGCCATCGGGGACAACACCATCTCCGGCTACTACCCCGAGTACCGCGTGAGGTTCAGGCACGACAACCTGGCCTGCGACCTGCGCTTCGAGAACCTGCTCCCCGGCTGGACCCGCGGCACCGGCGAGATCATGTTCGGCATGCCGGAAAAAGAGCAGGTGTTCGGGTGGGTGGTGGCGCAGCCGCGGGCGCGCGTCTCCGGCACCCTCTCCGTCGACGGGGTGGAGCACCGGGTGACCGGCCTGGGCTACCACGACCACAACTGGGGGAACGGCATGGTCCCGCGCTACCTCTCGCACTGGGTCTGGGGGCGCCTAACCACCGACCGCCTGACCATGATCTTCGCCGACGTGGTCACCTCGCGCCGCTGCGGGGATATCCATATCCCCATCGTCTTTTTGGCCCTAGACGACCGCATCGTGCTGGAGTCCTTGCGGGCCGAATACCGGGTGGGGGAGTACGTCCCCGACAGCATCGGCTTCCAGGTGTATCCCTCCAGCGTTGAGCTGAGCTTCGAGGAGCGCGACGTGGCGGGCGAGTTCGCGTTCAAGGTCACCCGCGAGCTGGAGATGGTCAACACCCTGGCCGAGAGGCTGCCCGTGCCCCTGGTCAAGGCCATCGGCAAGACCCTGGCCGGCCCCGCCTACTACCGCTTCCTCTCCGACTACCGCGGCTGGGTGCGGGTGGGGGAGGAGAGGCTCGAGCTGGAGGGCGAGACCCACTGGGAATACATGATCATCGCCCTGCGCCGCGGGCAGATCCCCGGCCCCGGCCGCCGCATGCCCATCTAGGGGCCGCTCGGGATGAGCGGAAGCAGATCCGGGCTCGGCGCGCCTGCCGTGTCTGCGCTAAGTCACCGGGATCGAAGACCGAAGATCATGTCATACGGCACAGCTTTGGATGTGAACCCACAATGCGTGTCCGAACCACCGATCATCGCTTGGATCGATAATCGGAAATCCCTTGGATCGACCGGCATCGAAGATCGAAGATGTGACCCCATAATGCGTTATAATGATTTGGAGGATTTGGAGGGTATCGACCGGGAGGCAGGACGCAGGAGGAAGCAGAAGATGAAGCACTGCAAGACGGCGATCATCGCGATGTTCGTGGCCCTCGTGGCGATGTCCGTAGCCGCGGGCGGGTGTTCGATCGAGGGAGAGGTGAAGGAGTTCCGTGATCCCGCGGTGGAGATAGTGGTGGAGAAGGGCGATGAGTTCGCCATCGTCCTGGAGTCCAACCCCAGCACGGGATACCAGTGGAAGCTCAACCGCCCCCTGGACGACAAGATACTGACCCTGGAGAAGACGGAGTACGAGCCCCCGGAAGAGCAGTTGCTGGGAGCGCCGGGCGAGGAGAGGTGGATCTTCAAGGCACATGAGCTGGGCAGGACCACCATCGAGCTGGCCTATGTGCGACCCTGGGAGGAAGCGGAGGAATCCGGCCTGAAGGAGGAAAAAGCCGAGGAGGAGAAGGCCGGCGAGGTGAAAGAGGAGGGAAGCGCCTCGCATGCCTCCGGGGAAACGGCCGCGGGTGAGGGCGAGAAGACCGCCGGCGAGGGTGAATCCGTGATCATGCCCTCTCCGGAGCAAGAGGAGGGCCCCACGGTGGCGACCTTCCACGTATGGGTGAAGAAGAAGGGGAGCGCGGACAAGAAGCCCAAGGAGTTCAATGACCCCGACGAGCCCGTGGAGGTGGAGGAAGGCCTGCAGTTCATCCTCGTCCTGGAATCCAATCCCAGCACGGGCTATGCGTGGCAGCTCTCCGAGCCACTGGACGAGGAACTGCTGAGGCTAGTGGGCATGTCCTTCGAGAAGAAAGGCGGTTCCCACGGCGAGGGCGAAGAGGTGGTGGGCGCTCCCGGCGAGGAGCTCTGGACCTTCGAGGCCCTGAAAGCCGGCAGTACGGAGGTGAAGCTGGAATACGTCCGCCCCTGGGAAAAAGAGGAAAGGCCCGAGGAGACCGCCGTGTTCGAGGTGAAGATAAAGAAGGCCGGCGAGGAGGCCTCGGAGGGCGGACACTGAAAGAACGGCGTTGAGCGAAAGGGGCCGTTCAGCGGCCCCTTTCTCCATTCTGGCCCTTTTCTGGCAGATGACGAATCGATTTTCAGACACCCGGAACGCGTTCAGACCGGCCTTTCCCCTCAACCGCGCGCTGTCCTCCGCTGTCCTTCTCTGTGCAGTGATCCATGGCTACCGCGTCACCCCACCCTGGCCTTACGGTCCCTTGCCGCTATGCGGCAACCTCTTTCAGCGCCTGCCCGCGGTTTCCCGGGGACTTACCAGCGAGGGGAGAAGCGACGGGGCCTGCCGCGCCTCCTGACGGGGCTTGGCCCGCGCTTCCGGTACGGGGAAAGTTCTGGATGACGGGCGGGATGCCGCACGCCCGCGTTCGGCTACGGTGAGAGGTCAGACGATGCCGTATTCGCGGGCGATGGCAATAGCTTCCAGGGCGCTGCGCTCCTTGTCCTTCACCTCCAGCATGAGGTCGAAATCAAGCCCCCGCGTCTCCTCCAAAAAGGAACGGAAGTCGCCCTCGTCCAGAGAATCGGCGTGCGCTCCCGGCCTGCCTCCTTTCTTCTGGCTGCTGTAATCCACCATGGGCGGCCCGTCCTTCTCCTCCCAGGTGGAACCGGCCGCCGAGACGGCCTCCCGCAGTCCCTCGCCGCGGTTGTGCGCGGCATGGTGCAGGGCGTCGAAGACCACCGGTATGCCGGTCCTTTCGTGCACTTCCATGCAGTCGGCCAGGCCGTAGGACCTCTCGTCGTTCTCCACTGCCAGCCGCCTCCTGATCTCGGCGGGCAGCGCGCGATAGCGGCGCGCGAACCTCTCCAGGCTCGACCTCCTGTCCCCGTAAACCCCTCCCACGTGGAGCTGTATCTTGTGGGAGGCGGCCAGCCCCATGAGGTCGAGCACCTCTGCGTGGTAGGCGAGTTCCGCAACGCTCCTGGCGTGGATGTCCGCGTCGGGGGAGTTGATGAGGATGAACTGGTCGGGGTGCATGGTGACGCGCATGCCGTGCTCTATCACGAACCGTCCCAACTCCTCGAACTCCCTCCGGAAGACCTTCTGCCACGGGTAGTCGCATACCGGGTGTGAGGCGAAGGGCACCAGGTCCGAGGAGATGCGGAAGTAGAGGATGCCGTGCCTCAAGTTGAACCGCAGCTGTTCCATGAGGCAGGAGAGGTTGCCGCCCACCGTCCGCTCCATGTTCTCGGCGCTGTAGGACTTGAGCCGGAAGGTCCGCGAGCTGCGGCAGGCGAGGGAGAGGTTGATGCAGGCGTATCCTATCCTCATACCGGTGCCACCCCTCAACTTTTGGTGCCACCCCTCAACTTTTGGGGTCAGCCCCCAATCATCAACTTTTGGTGCCAGGCCTCAACCCATAATGGCATGCCCAGGTGCCGGAAGCCAATCTTGCGCGGGCTCGCGCTATCCGGGAAGAAGCGATTATCAAACGCATCAGGCCCGATGCCTCGATCGCGGCCTCAGGCTTCAATACAGCCATGACCTCAAGGTCCAGTACCTCAGGCCTCAGGCCGATGACCAGTCCTTTTCCCAATGCCTGCGAGTCCGATCCCACTGGCCTGGGGGGAGAGGTGAAGGGCGTCTGCCGCAGAATATATGGATAATATGGATAAGGACGTGAAGCCGGAATGGATCTTATTTGCCAGGATCTATCGGAGGTGGATCATGAAGGTCGAGATGGAGGTGAGAGGGGGACTGCTGTTCATCCCCAGCACCCCCTGGGCGGTGCTCTTCGAGGGCCTCGGCATCATCGCCCTGGGGATCGTGCTGGCCGCCTGGCCCGGCGCGAGCCTCACCCTGGTGAGGGTGGCCTTCGGGATCCTGGCCCTCGCCTTCGCCGCGGTGCAGGTCTTCGCCACGGTCTCGGACAAGCGCGAGGACAGGTGGTGGAGGGTCCCCCTGGCCGTGCTGGCTGGCGCAGCCGGCATCGCCGCCCTCGCCTGGCCGGACGCGACGGAGAGAGTGGTCCTCATCATCCTGGGGCTGTGGTTCATGCTCACCGGGGCCGTCCTGCTCGCCGCGGGCCTGAGGCTTCCCGGCGATATCCCCGCGCGCTGGGTGGTGGTGGCGGCCGGGGCGGTCCTTTTCGTCTTCGGCCTGGTGCTGGTGGTTAACCCCGCAGACAAGTCGCCCCGGGAGATGGCCTCGACGCTGGTCGTGCTCATCGGGGCCTTCGCCATCGCGGAGGGTCTGATCATGGCCCTCTACGCTATCCTCCTGCGCAGGGCGCTGAAGGCCCTGGAGGAACTCGCGGAAGCGGAATGATGATAATGGGCCGACAATAATAGGCCGACAAATAGCGGCGGCGGGAAAACCTCCTCGGCGGGCCGGGCGGGCTGGCCGCGAGAGCGCCTTCCACGTGAACGTTTCAGGGTTTAAGCGGGACTACCGTGGGGCATATATCACTTGGGACGCGGCGCGCAGCAGCGGTTGCGCGTTGTGAGGTTCCGTCCGTACCGGCGTCGGCTTCATGACCTGGGAGGTGAGGTTCTTGCGTAGAGCGAATTGGAAGAGAGCCATGGGCGTGCTGGCCTGCCTGGTCCTGCTGTGCGGCCTGGTGGTAGTGGCGCCCGGGGGCAGCGGGGCGCAGGCGCAGCCGGCCAAGAGGTTCACCATCCTACATACCAATGACGAGCACTCTGACGTCATACCCTACGGCCCCGCCGTCGATTACCCGGACCACCCCACCACCGGCGGCTTCTCGCGCATCGCCCACGAGATCGCGCGCATCAAGGCCGAGAAGGCGGCGGCGGGAGAGCCGGTGCTCACCCTCTCCGCCGGCGACTTCTCCCAGGGCACCCTCTTCGCCTGGCTGGAGACCCAGCCCGGCGGCCACGCCGAGCTCTCCCTCATGCAGGCCATGGGGTATGACGCCGTGGCCCTGGGGAACCACGAGTTCGACATGGGGGCGGGATACCGGGCCATGGCCCTGGGACAGGCCAAGGCAGACGGGGTGAAGCTCCCCATCCTCTGCGCCAACATCAACTTCGACGACACCAAGCCCGAGGCGGCGGCCCTGCACGCCCTCTATTCCGCCGTGGACAAGCAGGGAAGCGAGCTGGCCATCCAGCCCTACACCGTGAAGACGCTCTCCAACGGCTTAAAAGTGGGCATCTTCGGCCTTTTGGGCGTGGAGGCGGAGGCGGTGGCGCCCGCAGCCGCGGCCACCGGGGTGACCTTCGGCAACGTAGTCGGCAATCCCACCGACCCGGTGAGTTTCATCAACCGCGTCATCGTGGCGCAGAACATGGTCAACACCCTGCGGGACGCCGGCTGCGAGGTGGTGGTGGCCCTCTCCCACAGCGGCACCACCGAGGAGCAGAACCTGGCAAAGTTCGTCACCGGCATCGACGTCATCGTGGGCGGGCACAGCCACGACCTCAACTACCCGGCGAACGTCATAAACAACACCATCGTCGTGCAGGCCGGCTCCTACACGCGCTACCTGGGCGAGCTGGAGCTGGAGTACGCCGGCGGCAAGGTCAGCGTGGTGGGCGCCCAGGCCATCCCCATCGACCAGGACATCCCCACCGTCCCGGCCATCGACGCGGCCATCCAGGCCTATATCGGCGGGTTGAACGCCACCTTGAGCATGGACATCCTAGCCCCTTACGCCGAGACCGATCTGGATGGGGACGGCGGGTTCAACCTCAACGACACGCCTCCCTTGGTGGAGACCAACCTGGGTGACCTGGTGACCGATTCCTTCCGGACGATAGCGAGCGCCGCCGATCCCGCTCACCCCATCCGTCTCGCCGTCGAGGGCAACGGCGTGATAAGGTCGGGCATCCCCAGGGGAGGCCAGGGACGCTTCAGCTTCTACGACCTCTATCGCGCCTTCCCGTTGGGCATCGACCTCTCCGGCACGCAGCCGGTCCCGCCGGGGTACCCCATGGTCAGCTTCTACCTCTACGGGGCGGAGATAGCAGGGGCGCTTGAAGCCACCCTGGAGATGGGCCGAAACGACTTCTTCCTCCAGCTCTCTGGGGCCCGGTATCACTACCGCCCGGCCGCGCCCGAGGGAGAGAAGATCGTCTCCTTCGAGGTGGACGACATGGCGGGAGGATGGGAGCCCATCAACCCCGGGGCGCTGTACAAGATCGCCACGGCGCAGTACGATGCCTATTTCCTCAGCGAGTTCGGTCTCGTCCCGCGGGATGCGGCGGGCAACCCCACCACCGTGGACGCGAGCATCGTCCAAGTCGGGGCGACTCAGCTCAAGTGCTGGCAAGCCCTGGCGCAGTACGTGGGAGGCATGCCCGACCTGGACGGAGACGGCCTGCCCAACATCCCGCCTGACTACATGTACCCGCAGCTCCGGATAACCGAGGCCGGCTGGTTCCTGGCCGAGGGCTCCACGGGCGGGGGTATGGAGACCTTCGTCCTGGTTCAGAACCCCGGCGATTCCGACACCCACGTCAACGTGAAGTTCCAGACCGCCGAGGGAGAGGTGGCGCCTCCCGAATTGCGGGGGGTGACCGTCCCCGCCAACTCCCGCCGCACCTTCAAGGCCAACGACTGGGTTCCTGAAGAGTACGACGTCTCCACCAAGGTGGAGCCCATAGACGGAGAGGTCATCTGCGAGCGCGCCATGTACGGCGACGGCCGTGCCTGGGCCCACGACTCCATCGGGGTCACCACCCCGAATCCCGCCCAGGAATGGTACCTGGCCGAGGGCTCGACGGGGGGAGGCATGGAGACCTGGCTGCTGGTGCAGAACCCGTACCGGTCCGCGGTGCATGTTAACATCACCTTCCAGACCGACTCCGGCCCGGTGTCCCCTCCGGACCTGCAGGGAGTGGAGATACCGGCGCAGTCGCGAGCCACCTTCGATGTGGGGCAGTGGGTACCCGACAACTACGACGTCTCCACCTTCGTGGAGGCCGAGGACGGTCGGGTGGTGTGCGAGCGCGCCATGTACGGCAACGGCCGCGCCTGGGCCCACGACTCCATCGGCACCTCGGTCCTCTCGGATGATTGGTACCTGGCCGAGGGCGCGACCGACGGCGGTATGGAGACCTACGTGCTGGTGCAGAACCCGACCGCTGACGACGTGCACGTGAACATCACCTTCAACACCGACACCGGGGACATCGCGCCCGTGGAACTGCAGGGAGTGACCATCCCCGCCTACTCCCGCCGCACCTTCAAGGCCAACGACTGGGTGACCAACTACAACGTATCCACCTACGTTAAGTGCACCGACGGCGCGGTGGTGTGCGAGCGCGCCATGTACGGCAACGGCCGCGCCTGGGCCCACGACTCCCTCGGCGCCTCCAGGGCTTCGGACACCTGGTACCTGGCCGAGGGCTCCACGGGGGGAGGCATGGAGACCTTCGTCCTGGTGCAGAACCCCAACACCACCGCGGCGAAGGTGAACATCGTCTTCCAGACCGGGGAGGGAGAGAAGGCGTTCGCGCCCCTGCAGGGCCTGGTCATACCTCCCGTTACGCGATACACCCTCAAGGTCAACGACTGGGTGCCGGACGACTACGAGGTATCCACCGCCGTGCGGGCCGTCGAGGGGACGGTGGTGGTGGAGCGCGCCATGTACGGCAACGGCCGCTCCTGGGCGCACGATTCCGTGGGGTATGTGCCATGGTCATGGTAGTCGGTAAACCGCGAAGGGAGCAAAGTGCGTCGACGCCGCGAGCGATAAAGCGATAAAGCGGAAAGCGAGCCGGAGATGGGCCGGGACTTGTACCCGGCCCTTATATATGCATATATGCATATACGCTCTGCCGATTTTCTTCTCACGGGCGAGAGATCCGAGGACATTTTTGGAGATGCACGGCTTTGCATTTCGAAGGCCTCGTTAACCTGAGGGTCAGGGGGAAAATATCGCATGGAAGATGTGATGAGGAGCCATGATGGACCGGTCATGACGGGGAAGAGGCCGAGAGGCGAGGTTTCGCGCCGGCCTGCCGGGCCCACTGAGTCGGAGGCGATATCCTGTCGCGGGATGCTGATGGCAGGTAATGGAATAACGGACGGGGTGCCGGAAAGCGGGGTGTATGTTCTCGTGGCCAGGCTGTCGCGAGCGATGACGATCCGCGTCGGATCCCTCGGGGAAAAGAGTTTAAGGAAGGGCCGTTATGCTTACGTCGGCAGGGCGAAAAAAGGATTACGGGCGCGCCTCGCCCGGCATGTCAGGAAAGAGGGTAAGCGGCTCCGCTGGCATATCGACCACCTCCTGGAGGCCGCGGTACTGGAGGAGATATGGATCCTTCCCCTCGAGACGGGCGAGTGCGAGACCGCCTCCGGGATGGCGGCGAGGGGCGGCGACAGGGATGGTCTGCGGGGCTTCGGCTCCGGAGACTGCCGCTGCCCCGGCCACCTGCTATACTTGGGCTGGAAACGCCCCGTGCCTCCCGCGGATGTCCTTTTGTCGGTCAGGGTTCCTGGCGGCGGCGTCAGACCTCGGGAAATTGGCGGGTGAGGGGGATAGAGGGGCAGGACGCGAGACGTCGCGGGCCATGTCACGGGGACCGTTACCTGGATATGTCGCCGGCCGACTTCACCTGCAGAGGCCGGACGACGTCCCCCATCGCGATGTCGCCTTGAGGGCGATAAGAGACACGTCTACAGCCCATATCTTTCCTCCCCGTGGAGAGATATTCCCGGCGATTCGGGAATACTGCCCGCCCGGTATCAAGATGCGCGGTGTAGATGCCGCGCATGGGCCCCCGGGGCGAAGCGGAGCAAAAGGAAGGGCGCCCCTCGGGGCGCCCTTACGCTCGCCTTTCCGTCAGTATCTCAGGCCGCTCCCTTGCGGGAGAGCATGATGCCTCCTCCCACCAGCCCCAGGGCGATGAGGATGGAGAGCACGATGGCCACGATCCAGCTCGTCTTGCTGCCGCTCACGTAGTTGTAGGTGGGCTTGGACTGGTACACGAAGCGCACCTGGTTCTCGGCGTCCTCGGCGCGGCCCAGGAAGTGGTCGAACTCGTCGGCGCGCTGCGCGATGGCCTCCAGCTCCGCAGAGCTCAGGTTGAGGGTGGAGACCATGGTGGTCAGGCCCTCCTCCAGCTTGCTGGTGCCCTCTCCCACCTGCGTGAGGCCTTCGGTGAGCTTGCCGGACCCGTAGAGCAGGGTGTCGGGGGTGCCGTGGCTTCCCAGGCCGGCGACGGCGTCCCCCAGCCCGGCGGAAAGCAGCATCAGGCCTTCCTTGACCCCCGGGCTGTTGACATCCCCGGAGGAGAGGCCGGCCTTTATCTGGGTGAGGCCGTTCTGCATCGCCGCCAGGGCGTAGAGCAGGGTGCCGTTCACGGTCATGTCGCCGATGCCTCCCTTGATGGAGTTCAAGCCCGACTCGATGGCCGCGATGGCGAAGAGGAGGGTGTTCTCGTCGGTGGGAGCGCTTCCGATGCCGTTCTTGATGGAGACCAGCCCGGCGTAGATCTGGGACAGGCCGTCGGCCATCTGCCCGACCCCGGCGATCATCTGGTCAGCCCCGCCCTTCAACGCCTGCAGGACCTGAATGAGGCCAGGGTCCACGAAAGTGGGATCGTACTTGGTTATGTCTGTGTAAATGGTGTTTAGCCCACCAGCGATGTTCGCCAAGGTACCCCCGAGTGGCGGGACCTGCGGAGGAACGCCGTTTTCGATCAGATTGATCATCTGGCCTTGAAGAATAGGGTCGGTAACCTGTTCAATCAAGGTCCTCAAATAGATAGACGGCCCCGAGGTCGTCAAGCTCGTGTAAACGAAGCTGGTCCCGCTGTAGAGGTTTCCTGAGCCCGCAGGGTCCGTATAGTCCGCCAGGGTCTGCGCTGCCCCGAGCAGGGAGTCCGCGTCGCTGGTGGAGCCGATGGCGCCGCTTATCTGCTGCAGACCCTTCAGGATGTCTTGAGCCGCCGGGTCGGGATTCCTCAGGCCCAGCATGACCGCGTAGATGCCGCCGATGAGGCTGTTGGGGTTGGTGGCGTCTCCCAGGCCGTTGGAGATGGCCTGTAAGTTGGTGTGGATGGCGTTGGCGGCGTAGAGGAGCGTCTGCTCCGTGGTCTCGGAGCCGATGCCCGCCTTGATGCCCTGCAGGCCCTCAATAGCCTTGGCGTCGGCATAGAGCAGGGTGTCGGGCGCGCCAGCGGAGCCGATGCCTGCCGCCATCTGGGCCACGCCAGGGATGAGCTTGGCGTCGATGTTCGACTTGGCGGTGGGCAGGCCGCCCGCCAGTTTCTGCAGACCTCCGTCGATGGCGGTGATGCCGTACAGCAGGGTATCGGCCTTGTCGGGAGCGCCCACGCCCTGGTTGAGCTGTTTCACGCCCCCGTACACCTGCTTGATGGCCGGCCCCAGCAGCTCCAGGGGGTTGGACTGGTTGGTGTGGGGGAACACGAAGTTCACGCTCAGGGTGAGGGGGGGCAGCTTGAAGTCCTTCACGTCCGCCGCCACCCAGATGGTATGGCTCTCCTCCGTGGCGGGCGGGAAGAGGGGTATGGACCAGCCCACGTTGAAGAAGTCCGGCATGGGCACGATGATGCCCGTCTCGTCGCACTCCAGGTTGAAGAAGATGGAGTTGTCGAAATACCAGTCATAGGGGAGGATGACCAGGGGGAGGTAGACGTCCACCTCCTCCTTCTTCATCTCGCCGGTGGCCGGGTCCTCGTACTCCACCACCCGCTTCTCCTTGCTGGTGTTCTTGAGGGTCAGCTCCATCTTGAAACGGCCGCTCTTGCCGGTGATGGTGTCCAGGTCGGTCACCGGCTCGCCGTCGAACCAGTACTTAAACTTCACGTCCAGGGGGATGCGCGTCCTGGCCTCCTCCACCATGGCCTCGGAGAGCTTGGTGTTGGCGACCACGTTCTTGTTGCCGCTCACGCTTATCTCGGGCCATACGATGTAGTCCCCCTCAACCTTGGGCTTGGCGAAACTCTTCACCCCCTGGAAGCCTCCGACCTCCTCGAAGGCCTTTTCCTGCTTGACGGTGACGGTGCCGTCGCCGTTGAGGCTGAGGATGTTGAAGACCTGCACCTCCTCGATCTCCCCCGTGGAGGTCATGGTGCAGAGGACGAACTCCGAGTCCAGGACCCTGACGTTGCCGCCGCCGCTCTTGGCGCTCGCCGGGATGGCCATGGCCAGCGAGGCCACCAGGCCCATGGCCACCAGGATGATGAAAATCCTTTTGACTCGCCTCATCATCTTCACCCCCTCACTCCGCCGCCGGGACTTCCGCGGCCTTGGACCTGGAGAGCAGGAGGGCGTCCAGCACCGCCGCCAGCAGCAGGCCCACCAGGAGGGAGAGCACCGTGCCCACCAGGGTGGTGATGGCG